>NZ_OX296583.1:1200000-1500000 GCF_946463545.1 Methanothermococcus thermolithotrophicus DSM 2095
TTAGTGCAATATCATCTATTTTTAAGTTAATATCGCTTAAACCCCTTACAATCGGTACCTTTACCTTTAACTTATCGTTGTTTGATATTAGAGCTTCCTCTATTTTTGCCATTATCTTAAAGCTTAGGGCATCTATATATCTGAAACCTGTTGGAACTCCTTCTTCTTTACCTTTTTTAAGTAAATCGTAGAATTCTTTTTTCACGTTGTCTAAACTTTCAGGAATTCCTAGAACATTTCCATCATAGACATAGACTTCGTTAAGTATTGAAGGCCCCAATAGTTTTTTACCTTCTTCTTTCTCGAATATTTTTATTTTTATTGTTTTTTCTGTTTTGTAGAATTTTATCTTCTTTTTAAGTTCTACGCTGCAAGGTGAAGGTTTATCTTTATTTTCAATGCATAATCTGATTAATTCATCGGCTAAGTCGTATATTTCGTCGGTTATTGGGACTTTATCCAAGTTTATCATCGCAGCTATATCTCTATCACTTAAAACGTTTTCATAGAACTGAGGATATACCATTTCCCTTACATCGCCATAATTATAAGATATCATGGCAAGCCTTTCTACTCCAAGCCCTAAATTCATAACGGGAACATCTATTCCATATTTACTGAGGGCTATAGGCGAATATACACCAAATGTAGCAACTTCAATCCATTCTCTTAATTTTGGATGGTATGCATAAACTTCAGTTTGGGTTTCAGGAGTGTAATATTTACTTTTTTTCTCGTCAGGTATAAATTTGAACTTTGTAAATCCAAACTGAGATAACAAACCTTCTGCAACTACTTTTCCATCGTTTATGTCCACATCCTCTCCAACAACGACACAGGATGCAGAGTGATAGGTCATTAAATGGCTCCTATCTTCTCTCTGTTCTCTTCTAAAACATCTGTCTATTGAAAACAGTTTAAATGGTAATGGCTTTTTGTTAACGAGCTCTGCAACAGATATGAACCATCCTGAAGTCATATGGCTTCTCAATGTTAGTGCAGATGCTACAGGTTTTAGTTCTCTGAATTCTGGAAATACTTCTTCTAAAATCTTTAAACCCATTTCATTTGATGTGTTTAGGGCTTTTGCAATTTCAAAAACTAAATCATCTCCATCCAATGTACCTTTTTTGTATTGATGTAATATTCTTCTTAACCCTTCTTTCAAATTTTCTGTAATTTTTATGCCTAATCCTTCTATTTTCTTTACCTTTTCATCACTTAAACCAACATCAGGTCTTGGAAGGCCTGCCAGATAAAAACATCTGTCCAACACAGCCATGGCTTCAGGACCAAACTGTTTATATATATCTTTTTCATCCACAATAACGGGGTTTATGTACTCTTCGAATCCCATCCTTAAATATGCCTGTCTCAATCTCTCGATTGTATCCATAACAGGATGTGTTTTTCCATATATTGGTTTTATTCTTGGATATTGCCTGTCTATGTGCTTGTTTTTTATCAGCTTCTTTGTTTCCAACCATGCCTTTTCAAAGTCTTTATTTGCCAGCTTTATAACTTCATCTCTCTTAAACATCTCTATCACTAAAAACTGTTTATTTTGTTTTTTCATTTTTTCTAAGATTATGATAATTATAATGGAAATAATTTTTATATTCTAAATTATATAACAGTATATGTTATGGGGGAGGTAGTCATGTTAAAAAAGATTGAACAGTATTTTGAGTTCGATAAGTATGGTACCAATTTTAAGTTAGAGACCTTAGCTGGGTTAACAACTTTTATGACAATGGCATATATTATTTTTGTTAATCCTGCAATATTGAGTATAACCGGAATGGATTTCGGAGCGGTTATGCTGGCCACGTGTTTATCTGCGGCAATTGCAACTTTGATTATGGGAGTTTATGCAAAATATCCATTTGCACTTGCTCCCGGAATGGGACTTAATGCATACTTTACCTACGGCGTATGTTTAGGTATGGGCGTTGATTGGAGGGTGGCATTAGGTGCTGTGTTTATTTCAGGTGTATTGTTTATATTGTTAACTTTGACTAAAGTGAGATCTTGGATTTTTGATGCAATACCAAGTGCCTTGAAATACAGTACTGCAGCAGGTATTGGTCTATTTATTGCATTTATTGGTTTGAAGTCTGCAGGGGTTATCGTTGCAAATGAAGCCACCCTAGTTTCTCGGTAATATATTGGAACCACATACACTTTTAGCATTATTTGGGCTTTTTATAACTGCAGGGCTGATGTGTAGAAAAGTAATTGGTTCCATTCTTTGGGATATTGTATTAACTGCAGCTATTGGGATGTTACTTGGAGTATCCCATTACCTGAAGGAATAGTTTCAATGCCACCATCAATAGCTCCAACATTTTTACAATTGGATGTAATCGGGGCGTTGAATATTGGATTGATATCAATTATAGTGTCATTCTTCTTTGTAGATTTATTTGATACATTAGGTACATTAAGCGCCCTGAGCTCACAGGCAGGATATATGAAAGAGGGGAAACTCCCGAGAATAGACAAAGCATTGATGTCAGACTCAGTAGGTACTTCAATAGGTTCTTTATTCGGTACTTCGACAGTTACAACCTACATAGAATCAGCTTCAGGTATTGGGCTTGGTGGAAGAACAGGGTTTGTTTCTGTTGTAGTTACATTGTTGTTTTTGATTTCTCCATTCTTCTACCCGTTTGTTAAGTCAATACCTGCCTATGCAACTGCACCAGCACTGATTATTGTTGGTTCTTTGATGATATCTGCGATAAAAAACATAAATTGGGACGATACTTCTGAGGCAATACCTTCTTTTATAACCATGATTTCAATTCCGTTAACTTACAGTATAGCTACAGGTCTTGCTTTAGGATTTATATTCTATCCTGTTCTTAAGGTGTTAAGTGGAAAGGCAAAAGAGGTACATTGGCTAGTTTATGTTTTTGCAGTTTTGTTTGCTCTTAGGTTTATATACGTCTCCTAAGTAGGAAATAATAACATAAAACAACTTAAAAACGACAATCGAAAAAAATAATGGATATAAACTATATAAATTAGAAAGCATTGATAATGGAATAGCATTACTCTGAAGTTACTGAAGTATTTACATTATTTACAGTTATGTTTGTAGAGGTACTTACGGTTGTACTGTTAGAACTAATATTCACCGTAGTATCTGATGAAATATCTACTGATGCTGGGGCGTTATCATCGTCGTTATCAGCATCTGAATCATTTTTGATTCTTTTTTTAACTTTTTCCTTAACTTTGTTTTTAATCTTGTTCTTAATTTCATTTTTAATGACTTTACCTTTACCACGGTGTGCTTCTGCTTTTACTCGGATTTTATTTAAGATCATTCTTTCAGTGATTATCTCTAATTTGTAGGCTTCTTGATACTCCCCGTTATCTATGAGAGTTTGAATCTCTTCTAAATTCTGCTCCAACTCTGCGATAGAAGTTTCTTCCTGAGCGCTAATAGGAAGACCTTTCAATCTTTGAACTTTGGATTCTAGTCTATCCAATCTTTTTTCAACGATTTTTTTCAACACTTCTTGAGGCATTGCCTTTGTACTTACGTTGAAACCACGGTTTTTAAACCTGTTCATAATTAAATTTTTATTTAGCATTGGATTTTCTACAATCACAACTTCTGAAGTGTTCAGTTCTTCTAATTCATCTTCATCAATAGTTATATTGGTTCCATTGGATAATACCACAGTGACATTATTTTCAACTGTGATTTCTCCATCTTCTCCATAGACTATTACAATCTTTCTGTTCTTAAGTTGTTCTTTGAACCTTTCAAGAATTCTTTTGTTGGTTTCGTACCTTGTAGGCCCATACAATCTTTCTATCGAAACATTTGATTCATTTAACGCTTCTTCGTACTCCACTGGAACTGCTACAGGTCCGCCGATTATTATTATGTTTTCGGGAGATATTTCCATAATCTGATTAACTATACTTTCGTTATACTCACCCCATGGAGCTCGTACTATCTCTGTATCGTTAAATATTGATTGAACAACTTCTGCAGCTAAACCGTCTGCAAAATTGTCACTAACCAATATCACACTCTTCCCAAAGGCGGTAGGCATTAAAACTACCATCAAAAGAACCATAAGTTTCTTTAAATTATCCATGGTCACTCCTCCTAACTGTACAGTATAAAATATGGATGCCCTAATATTTAAATAATTATAAAAGAGTAAAAACGAAAAAAATAGAAAAAGAAAAAAATAAATTTTTATAGTTGCAATATTATTATTCTGCTCATTTATTATTCTGCTCATTTATTATTCTGCTCATTTTACTCTGATACTGTCTAAATTCATAGGAGCTCTAGTTTCTTTTTTAAACAGTTTGTATGCAGTACTTGCTAAATCAATACATTTTGAAACTTCTCCATGAACCGTAAATATTTTCTCAGGCATTGGTTTGAGTTTTCTTAAATATCTTATCAACTGTTTTCTGTCGCTGTGCCCTGAAAACCCTTCTAAAGTATGAACTTGGAGGTTTACTTTAACAGCTTTGGTTTTTCCGTTTTTCCCCATGAGTGGTATTTCGTTCCATCCTTTTTGTATTTTTCTTCCAAGCGTACCTTCTGCCTGATAACCAACGAATACTATTGCGTTCTTTTCATCTGAAGCTAAAGCTTTAAAGTATTCAACACTAGGCCCACCGCTAAGCATTCCTGATGTTGTTAGGATTATACAAGGTTCATCACTATCAATTATGTTTCTTCTATCGTTTGTATTTTTAACCTTTCTAAACACTTCTGAAAGGAAAGGATTATCTCCTTCGTGGAATATTCTATTTCTTATGTTCTTTGAGAGGTATTCTGGATATGCAGTATGTATTGCAGTAGCTTCCCATATCATACCATCCAAGTAAACTGGTGCGTTGAATATTCCTTGATTGTAGCCTTCTTCTAAAACTAACATCAATTCCTGAGCTCTACCAACACCGAATACTGGGATTATGACCTTACCTTTTCTACTTATTGTTTCTGCCACAGTTCTTAAGAAGTAATCTTCAGTTTCATCCCTTTCAGGTAAAACATCCTCATACCCACCGTAGGTAGATTCAATTATCAGAGCTTCCAATCTTGGGAATTGACAGACTGCAGGTTCTAACAGTCTTGAAGATTCAAACTTTAAATCTCCAGTATATGCTATGTTGTAAAGTCCATCCCCAATATGGCAGTGAGCAATGGCGGAACCTAATATGTGGCCTGCATTGTGTAGTGTAAGTTTTATAGCAGGGGATATGTCGGTTGTAACTCCATAATCTATAGGTATGGTGTGCTTAACACATTTTTTAATATCTTTTGATGAGTATGGTGTAGGTTTGCCTTCTTTTTCAGCAATTTCAAGGTAGTCCTTCTGTAAAAGTGTCATTAAGTCTCTGGTGGGCCTTGTACAGTAAACTGGTCCATCATAGCCATATCTAAATAAACCTGGAACAAATCCACAGTGGTCTAAATGGGCATGAGTTATCACAACTGCATCAATCTCTTCAACTGAAAATTCGGGAGCATCAAAATGCGGAAATGCCTTATCCCCTTCAACTGCAATGTTTATTCCACAGTCTATTAAAATTCTACTTTCAGGAGTTTGTAGGTACAGGCTAGTTCTTCCAACCTCCCTACTACCTCCCAAAAAAGAAACTCTTACCCAACAGTCTTCTCTCAATCTAACATCTCTATGGATTCTCCTTCCGATTTTTCTTAGTATTTCCTTAACATCGGCTCTTTCTCTGTAAAGTGTGGCTCTTATTGCTTTAATGGTTTCAGAAGGTATTGGTGGAGTTCTTACAGGTTTTGGAGCCCATCTTATGGCTTTTTTTATTTCTTCCAAAGTGCTTCCTTCCTTACCAATTACGAGTCCTGGTTTTTTTGATTCTACTATTATCTCTCCAGTATTTGCATCAAATATGAAGTTCGTTATTTCAGCATCATCTGGAACAATTTCTAAAATTTTGTTCTTTGCAATTTCAGGATCTACTAAAACAGAAGGATCTGGTCTTATGGCAATTCTTTTTCTGAAGTCTCTTGCAAGTTCTTTGATAAAAGAGTTAGAAAATATCTCCGGATTTTTTGCATATATTACAACTTCTGAACCTTCGAATTGAACATCAGTTATTGCCGCATTTCCTGGAGCTCTCTTTATTACTTCTTCCTTTATCTCGTTTAAAATATCTTCTGCTGACAAAATAGTTCCCTCCTTATTAAAATTGACATTTAAAATTATGTTAAAATATCCTTTTGAAAATAAAATGAGGTATTGTAAAAATGAATAAAACAAACATAGTTCTTAAAAAGAAATACTGATCTATTATATGAATTATTTATTACTTCTTCCTTTTTTTATTTTTGATACGATGTCATCGGTTTCTTTATCTGAAAATAGTTTTACTCCGTCTTTATTTATTGTCGCAAGTGACATTCCATTTCCTGAGAAAGCATCTCTTTCCATGGCTGAAACAAGTGCTTTAGCAGCTACTTTTATACCTTTTTTAATATCCATGTCTCTTTTATATTCTGATTCCAAAACACCGTATGCAGTTGGAGATCCAGAACCTGTGGCAGTAAATGACGTTTCTTCATTTATTCCGCCAAGGGGATCTAATGAATATAACCTAGGACCATGAAGTTGGTCGTAGCCACCAACTATCAGCTGTGTTAAAAGAGGGTAATGTCTATTACCATGTAGAATATTACTCATTAATGTTGCGCAGGATAGAGGGGTCATGTTGTTCCCAGTTCTCATTTTATAGATTTTTGTTTCAGCTGATATTATTCTTACGAGCGATTGGGCATCCCCTACACTTCCTGCTATTGTCACTGCTATGTAGTCGTCAATCTTATATAACTTTTTCGCTTCTTTGTCGGCTATGAGGTTCCCCATGGTAGCTCTTTTGTCTGTGGCTAAAACTACTCCATCATCACAAATTAAACCTACTGTAGTCGTCCCCTTCATATATTGTTTATAAATTTCCATATGGGATTCCATATTATCACCATTATGTGCTGAACTAATTAAAATCCTTTCACAAATTCTTTACTTTATTAGATAATAATAAGTGAGAATTAAGATTTAGAAGAATTTTTTAATATTCATTTTTTTAGATAATATAGTTTATATACTCTACGGTTTTTATCTAAAATAAAAGTGGTTTTAGGTATTGGTATTGTTAAATATTAATGGTATAGTATTAAAGCGTTTAGTAAATATTTAGAAAGTATTTGGTAGATATTTGATAATTATTTTAGTATGTCCTTGCAATTGCAATATACTCATTTTCATCGTATGTTGTAGTACCTAAAATTGAAGCTTCAACAGAGTTTTCCAAGTCTTCATTATATATATTCTCATTGTAAGGTATTAAAACTATTCCTTTTTTATCATTTAATATGGTTCTGATTTTATCGCCAAATGATTCTAACCCCTCTTCTTTATTGTATTCAACTATAGTTATGAACTCTTCAAATTTTTTCCATGCATTCTCTCTCATATTTTCTTTTATTGAATGCAGTATGTTTTCTATTTCTTCAAGTGCGTTTTCTTCATCTATCTGGAATTTTTCGCCAGTATCTCTTCTATACAGTGTTAATTTTTTGTTTTCAATATCCTTTGGACCTAATTCAATTCTCAAAGGAACTCCTTTCAGCTCCCAATCGTTGAACTTTCTTCCAGGTCTTATATCTCTATCATCTAGGTGGATTCTATACTTGTTCTTTAAAACTTTCTGGAGCTCGTTTATTTTTTCCATTACAATTTCTTCCTTTCCTTTGAATAACAGAGGTACCAATACTATTTGGATTGGAGCTATATCCGGCGGAATTACAAGACCTTTTTCATCTCCATGAATTGCTATTACTGAGGCTATTGCTCTGTCTGAAATACCGTAGCATGTTTGGTAGGCATAATCCTTGCCTCCATCAGGAGTTTCGAATTCAATTTCAAAAGTTTTTGCAAAGTTTTGGCCTAAGTTGTGTACTGTGCCAATCTGCATGGTTTTTCCATCTGGGAAAATTGTATCAAATGCCATTGTGTATTCTGCCCCTGGAAACTTGTCCCATTCCGGTCTTTTTGATACTAAATAAGGAATTCCGAGCTCATCAAAGAATTTTTTGTAAACTTCTATAGCCTCTTTTACTTGTTCTTCAGCTTCTTCTTTTGTTGAGTGGGCAGTGTGAGCTTCCTTAAATGTCATTATTTCTCTTAACCTGATTAAAGGTCTTGTATGCTTTGTTTCATATCTAAATGAGTTTACAACTTGGTATATCTTTATAGGAAGGTCGGTATGTACCTTTGTCCATAACTTCATCATGTGGTATATTGGAGTTTCAGATGTGGGTCTCAATGCAAGCTTTACTTCAAGAGGTGTTTTACCACCGTGAGTTACCCAGTAAACTTCGTCCTCAAAACCCTTAATGTGTTCCCCTTCTTTTGCAAGTAAATCTTCAGGTATTAGCATAGGAAAAAGTGTTTCATCATGCCCTGTTTCATCGAGTAATTTTCTTATTATTTCAAATGAATATCTCCTTATTTTAAAACCATAAGGTAGGTAAACACCGCAACCTTTGATAGGATATCTCAAATCATATATCCCAGCTCTCTCTAAAATATCGCCGTACCATTTAGAAAAGTCCATTATTCCACCAGTTTGTATTTATTTATTTTTAATCAAAATAATATACGTTATAATAGATTTTATTACTCTTTCCTAGGTATCTATAAAATATATTTATATAATTTATGTGAATATTATTTAAATCAACTGAATTAATTGAATTAATTGAATTAACTGAATAAGTAAATTAATCAAATTAAAATAATTTTAATATTAATTTGATATATTTTTATATGTTATTTAAAGTCATTGAAATTTTAAATCACGGTACAATCAGACACTCCAATCAAATTTAATATAATTATACATGAAACTCATTTGCAGAACGACTATATTTATCGGAGGGAAAACATGGAAGAAAAATTAGATTTAATGGAAATCACGAAAAAATGGCAGAAAAAATGGGACGAAAATAAAATATTTGAAACAAATGCCGATGAACAGAAGGAAAAATTCTTTATTACTGCTGCTTTTCCATATCTAAATGGTGTTTTACATGCAGGTCACTTAAGGACCTTTACGATACCTGAAGTCATTGCAAGGTATCAGAGGATGAAAAATAAGAATGTACTATGGACTTTTGGATATCACGTTACAGGAACTCCTATTTTAGGTCTTGCAGAACAGATTAAAGAAAAAAGTGAAAACATACTCTGGGCCTACAACAAATTACACAACATACCAATGGATGATCTTGTAACGTTAGACACTCCTGAAAGGATAGTGGAGTATTTTTCTAAAAAAGCCACTGAAGCATTTAAAAGTATGGGATTTTCCCTGGATTGGAGAAGAAACTTCAAAACAGATGATGAAGTCTTTAAAAAGTTTGTAGAATGGCAGTTTTTAAAGTTAAAAGAAAAAGGATATATTACAAAAGGTTCCCACCCTGTTAGATACTGTCCAAAATGTGACAACCCTGTTGAAGACCACGATTTACTGCATGGTGAGGAAGCCACACTTATTGAATATGTACTCTTAAAGTTCAAAATTAACTTTGATGGAGAAGAATGTACCATACCGATGGCTACATTGAGGCCTGAGACAATATTTGGAGTTACAAATGCCTGGGTAAATCCAGAGAAAACATACGTACTGGCTAAGGTTTTCAATGAAGTTCAAAAGTTGGATAGTGAAGATATTGAACTTGAATACGATGGAATGTGGATTTTCAGTAAGGAATGCGGTGAAAAACTCAGCCACCAGGATAAACACATAGAGATAGTTAGGGAATTTAAGGGAGATGAGCTCATTGGTAAAAATGTAATCAACCCATTAACAAAAAAAGAAGTCCCAATATTCCCTGCAGAATTCGTTGAAACAGAAATTGGTACTGGCTGTGTTATGAGTGTTCCAGCTCACGCACCCTATGACTATACTGCATTGAGGGATTTGGGAAAAGTTGACGAAGTAGGGCTTATTTCACTCATAGAGATTGAAGGTTATGGAGAACATCCTGCAAAGGAAATTGTGGAAAAGATGGGAATAAAGAACCAAAATGACGAAGAATTACTTGAAAAAGCCACAAATAAAATCTATAAGGATGAGTTCCACAAAGGTAAATTAAACAAAAACTGTGGAGAATATGAAGGAGTCCCAGTTAAGGAAATTAAGGAAAAACTTACAAAAGACCTTGTTAAAAAAGGCCTTGCAGAAATAATGTATGAATTTTCAGAACCAAAAGTGGTTTGTAGATGTGGAACCAAATGTATAATTAAAACTGTTAAAGGGCAGTGGTTTATAACCTATTCAGATGAAGAATGGAAGGAACTTGCCCATAAATGTGTTGACAGAATGAACTTTATTCCTGAAAGTGTCAGAACAGACTTCCATAACAAGATAGACTGGATGAAAAATAAAGCCTGTGCAAGGAAAAAAGGTCTTGGAACTAAACTGCCATTTGACAAGAACTGGATAATTGAGAGTTTATCTGACAGTACGATTTATATGGCTTACTACACCATAGCCAGATTTATAAACGAAAATAACCTAAAACCAGAGCAATTAACCGAAGAATTATTTGACTACATATACTTAGAAAGAGGCAACATTAGTGAAATCTCAGAGAAAACAGGCATTCCAGAAAGCTTAATTGATGAAATGAGAAAAGAATTCCTATACTACTATCCGCTTGATTGGAGATGCTCTGCAAAAGACCTTATCCCTAACCATTTGACATTCATGATATTCAACCACGTGGCAATATTCAAGGAAGAGCTCTGGCCAAGGGGTATTGTAATTAACGGTTATGTTACAATTGAAGGCAAAAAACTTTCAAAATCCAAAGGACCAGTGCTTCCTGTTATGGAGGTTGCTGAAAAATTCGGACCAGATGTTGGAAGATTCTATATCACAACTTGTGCGGAGCTCCCGCAGGATGCAGACATAAAGTTCAAGGAAATGGAAAAAGTCAGAGAGAATTTAATACGATTCTATGAGCTAGCAATGGAAACTCTGGATGTAAATGAAAAAATAAGTGATGAAGAATACAAAGAACTGAAATTAATCGATAAATGGCTGTTACATAAGGCATATAACTCAGTTAAAGTTGCAGATGAATCATACGACGAGTTCCACCTCAGAAGAATAGGTATTCTGTTCTATGAATTAATGAACGATTTAAGATGGTACAGAAGAAGAGGTGGAGACAATAAAAAGGTTTTAAGGGAAGTTGTGGAAGTCTGGACTAAGATATTGGCCCCAATAACTCCTCACATCTGTGAAGAGATCTGGGAAAAATTAGGTAAAGACACATTTGTATCAACAGAATTATTCCCAGAAGTTAAGGAAGAATATATTGATGAAACTTTGGAGCTAGGTGAAGAATTCGTAAAATCAGTTATTGAGGATATAAGAAGCATCGTAGATGTTGCAAAGATAGAGCCAAAGAAAATATACCTCTATACTGCAGACCAGTGGAAGTACGATATCCTTGATTTTATATACAACAACCAGGATAAAAATGCAAAACAGATCATCCCAATGATTATGAAGAATGAGGAATACAGAAAATATGGAAAGCAGATTCCAAAGTTGATAAATGATATTATGAAAATAGGGGTTAAGAAAGTTATAGATGAAGTTGATATATTAGAAAATGCTAAAGAGTTTATTGGTAAAGAATTTGAATGTGAAATAATAGTTAATGGGGAAGATATTAAAGGTAAGAAAAAGTACGCAATTCCATACAAATCAGCTATTTATTTAGAATAATAAAACTTCCCTTTATTTATGGGTGAAAAACATGTCCTGTATTGACAACTACAACTACGAGATACTATTTAATGGATCTTTTAAAGAATGTGCAGAATACATTAAAAAGAACTATAAAAATATTCGTGAATTAAATGCGGGGGAGGAAATCGTAGAGGGTGTTATGTTAATAGGTATTCCACCAATACCGGTAGGTTATGATGAAAATTATGTAGTATTCCCCTACACAAAGCCTTGTTATGGTAGCTATGTTTTAAGGGTACCTATGGAAGAATACATAAAATCAAATAAAAAAGTTGAAGATAGGAAGAAAAAGAAAGAAGAAGGGGAAGGTTTATTGTCTAAGTTGAAATTCTGGTAGAGTTTTAAAAATCTAAACTTTTAATTTTTAAATATAATATCATATCTTTCTTTATTTCTTCGTTATGACACACATATTAACACTAAAAAAGGTGATTTAATGAAGATAATGATTTTATTGGGATGTCCTGAACCACCAGTTTTAATTCCTTCATTCATATATTTACTCAATATGTTAAAAAATAAAGGTCATGAAGTTTACGTATCTGCAAATCCTGCTGCTCTGAAGTTAATAGAAGCTGCAGATCCTGAAAAGAAGTATTTAAAAGGAGTCGGTTTTCAAAGCATAGAGGACGGTTTAAGGGACAAATTTGATGTAGATCTTATTATTGGATTTGCCCACAATGACGCCGCAGTTAACTATATAGTTACTTATAAGATGGTATATGGTGCAAAGGCTTTGGCTCTGGTATTTGGAAAGGAAATAAACGAAGAGTTTGTAAAGTTATTGAATGAAAATGGTGTGGAAACATACACTGCAAAGGCATTCCATAATCCAACTCCAGTTATTGTAAAGTTGAAAAAGATGGTTGAAAATATTTAATGTGAAAATATGAAGATGGGAATAATATCTGAGGAAGTGGATTGGATTACTGTCCAACTGGAAAAATCAATGGAAAAATATGATATAAGGCCTATTTTTATAAAACCATCAAGGATAGTTTCTTCAATAGGTCTGGATTTTAAACTTAAACTTAACAATCGAGATATTTTGGATTTGGATTGTGTATTTGTAAGGAATATTGGGGAAGGTCCTGAAATGTTCTACAGGTTTGATGCTCTTAAGTATCTGGAGAATTATGTTCCATTGATAAATCCAACAGACGGGATTGAAAACGCAGGGAATAAATACAGAACATCTTTTTTAATGGAAGTGAATGGAATACCCAGTCCAAGAACTGTTGTTACAGAAGATATAAACAAAGCACTCACATGGACAGAACAATTTGGGGATTGTGTTTTAAAACCACTTTTTGGCAATCAAGGAAAGGGTATTGTACGGCTAAATCATAGGTCGATGGTTTCAAAATTAAATGTCCTCAACAATTTCAAAAGTGAACATGGGGTATTTTATATTCAAGAGTTCGTAAATCCTCCAAAGAATCATGGTTATGGTAATACTCAAGATGGCAAAAATACCTACAGAGACATAAGAGCTTTTGTTATTGGCGATGAGGTAGTTTCTGCAATGTATAGGGTTTCAAATAATTGGATAACCAACATTCACCGAGATGGAACTCCTGAAAAGTGTGAAATAACAAACGAACTTGAAAAAATTGCAGTGAAGGCAAAAAATGCCGTAGGTCTTGTTTATGGAGGGGTTGATTTAATTGAAAGTGAAGAAGGTTTAAAAGTTCTTGAAGTCAATGGAACACCATCTTGGGAAGGATTGTCCAGTGTTTCAGAAGAAGATATTGCAGAACGGTTAATTGAAGAGGCAATAAAAATTTGCAAATAGATAGATATTTGGTAGTTTTTTATAATGTATCCATAAATATACCTACTCAACTTCGTTGAGTAGGTATCAGATTTGGATTCCCAACACCTCTCGACGAAACCTTCGGTTTCGTGAGTCAGCAAATTTCAAAGAAATTTGCTTCGATTTTTAAAGGGGTTGGTTTTCGCAATAACATACTTCTCATTTTTCTAATTATTTCAGAAGAATTTAAACCCAATTTTTGAACTTCTAAAAACTCATTAGGGATATCTCCTTTTTTTATTTTCTTAGTTGAGATGTATTTTCCCACACTCACTAATTTTTCTTTTAATTCTTCCCTTTCAATCTCTCGATTTTTTATTATTTCCTCATGATTCAGATTTAACTCTTTATCTCGATATGGAACTCCAACTGTTGAAAGTGCTATTAGCCGTTCATCTATTTCCGAAATTCTTTTTATATCTTTATCTGATGGTGGATTTTTGTATGCTACCGTAGCTCCCCTCTTCCTACCAACACTTGGACCTTCGGATATAACAAAACCACATTCTACCAATGCACTTCTAAAAGGTATTGATGAAGAGTATGATATTAAAACTCCGTTATCATCCATCCTTTTATAAATCTCCTTTAAAAAATCAACTGTGTATAAAACAGCGTCCCTTTGTGGAGAAAATGCATCATGAAACACTATATTGTATTTTTTATCCATGTTTTTAATAATCTTTCTTGCATCCCCAACGTGTAAATTTATCTTTTTTTCATTTTCGTTTTTGTTCAAAAAATAGTTATTTATGCACTCTTTTACTAATTCATGTTCTTTATATGGAATATCCAAACATAGGGAAAGAAAAAGGGTTTCTTCACTGATTTCCACCATGTCGATTTCACAGTCTTTATTAAAATGGAGTGCAGCTACTGCATTGTAACCCATGCCACTACAGAGGTCTAAAATCTTTGGATGTGACATGTTCTCTAAATTTGAAGGAATAACAAATTTTTCAACACTTTCGGTCAGAGCTCCCACCCTTGAATGCATAAGTTCTTCCCCATGTTCCGACCTTAGGGTATAGGTTCCGTCTTCAGTTTTAACCAATAGATCCAGTTTCTCCAGCTCTGATATTAACTTTTTTTTAATCGGAGCGAACGAAGTGAGCGAAGACCTAAAACCTTCGGTTTTAAGTTTTCCTCGCTTTCGCTCGGAAACGCTACAAAATCCGTAAGGATTTTGTTTAACTTCTTCTAAGTTTAGTCCTGAGCTCATGTATTCGTTGATTATTTTTAAACCTCTTTTATCAGGCAACATAAATAATTCATCTCCGCGTAATTTCTATAATTTTATATACTTTTAAATCATCAAATTTTAAAACTTCCTCATTCATATTATTACACCTATTTACATTATATATATCAATATATATTAATTTTAATTTATTTTTTTAATAAAAAGGAATTTAGTTATAAAAAGGAATAACGAAAAAATTAATAAAAAAATATTTGGTATTGATGCACGATTGAGGAGAATTTATAATATATTAAATAAATAAAATAAAGGGAGCTCCCAAATTTCCAATTTTATTTTAAATCCGATAAAAAAATTAAAAAAAGAAAATTTATTATTTTATTATTTTATATGCAGCTTTACGTCTTTCCATGAAACTTTTAAAAAAGTTGAACGAAAACGTTTAGGTTTTCGTTGCATTGAAAGTTTTCAACTTTCAAAGCTTGAAATTGCAAAGCAATTTCATGCTCGAAACAAAGATTTCGATTTCATCAAAAAGAATAAAAGTTAAAGATTTAAGGCTTCTCAATTTTCACTACTTTATCATCCTGCCATTCTACAAATACTGGTTCATCCGGAATGTCATCCAATGTTTTGAAGTATTCCACTGCTGCCTTTGTTCCCCATCTATCTGAACCTGCTAATAGTATTACTGTATGTCCATTTATTAGCTGCTTTTGGATAACCCCTTTATGAGCTCCTGGGTAGTCGTTGGTTACTTTTACTTTAAAGGTCCATGCGTATTTTTTAACTAGTGGGTTTGCTACTGGTCCCCCAACTAAGATGCAATCTTCGGTTATTCCCAATGATTTATTTACCAATTCAGTGGTATTTTTAAGGCATTTTGCTGATAAGTTGTCGTCTGTTTCTGAACCTATTATTAGTTTGTATTTATGAACTATTTCTTTTATTTTTTCTGATTTAATATCATCTGCTACATTTGGATATTTATCTACAGCTCTATGTCTGGAGCCTGATGATGTTGATGATATTTTAGTTGTTTCAGTGGTTGGCAGTGCTGCAGCAAGTATAATATTTACCTCTGGGTCTTTGACTAAGGTTATTTCCAATACTCCTTCAACAGGTATTCTATACCACCCTATTTTACCAGTGATATCGTTTTCTTTTAAAGTTATATTTTCTGTTCCATTATTTACGGTTATATCTTCAACATCCAAAGTTCCTATTGGGATTCTTATTATTGAAAATCCTTTATTTGAGGTGTTTATTGCTTTGAATTTTATCGTAGATATTAATTTATTATTTTCTTTTTTAGCTTCTTCTTTTGTTATGTTTGTTATGTTGAATCCTTCATTTAGGATTGGTTTAACCTCTGATAATATATTATCAATTGTTTTATTCATCTCGTTTTCATCGTTAATTTTAGTGTTTTTAAGTTCAGTAGCTTTCTGCGTCACTTCTTTTAAAGTTTTAATATGTTCTCCGGTAAAGTTTATTGATATGTTTTCAAGATGGGGTATCTCAATACTATCATTTTTTACTGGAATTACTGTTATATTAAGGCCTTTTCCAGATATTATTTTTACATTATCTAAATCAACGTCCTTCAATGCCTCAGAATCCATATTAATATGTTTCAATGCTTCTTTTAATTCTTTCCCCATAATTGTGTTGTTTATAAATATTTTCTTAAATTTATATCCTTCACAATCTGACAATGTAGCATGTTTTAGTATTACTGAATATGTATTATTTTCATCAATGAGTTTGAATGTTATATTTCCAATATTGAATTTTCCAGATTCTGTGAAGTTATAACCGCTTATAAATAGACTGTCATTATTTACACTCCAATTAACTATGCCAATTCCACTTACATTTAAAATTTCGATATTTTTAAAGGTTAGGTTAATATCATAACCACTACAAGGTCTTTTAGAACTTATAGATTCTGTATCAATAGATGCCACAATAGTTCCATTAGTTTCAGATGTATTATATAATTTCAAATAAACAGGTACTTCAACAACTTTTAAGTTTTTAACCAGTTTATTATCGCTTTCATTTTCTTCTTTAATGACATTTGATTTATCAACTACTGCAACAATTGTATATATTCTTGTATCATCCGGTGTCCAATTAAAGCTTACTGTTTTTGTTTCTCCAATATTTAATGAATCAACAGTTTTTACTCCCAAGTCCTTTGAATCTATGTATAAATGAACATCAAATGATTTATTTGCTATATCCTGATGACCATTGTTTGTTAATGTTATATTTATTGTTGTCGGCATTCTATATATTGATGGATTTGAAATTTCCATATCGATGATTTTAATGTTTGGTCCCTGAACTACAACAGTTTTTGGATTAATAACTATATTATTAAATTTGTATCCATTTATATCGGATACTACAACTCCATCTAACCCAATTTCTGAGTTTCCAACATCCAATGCCTTAAAGGTTGCTTTTGCAATGGTTGTTGATGTGTTTATACTTCCATCCATTATACTGAATACAACTTTTCCATCTTCAAAGGTAATGTTTTTAAGGTTTTCTGACGCGTTTATTAAGAACGTAAAGTTTGCGCATTCCAATATTTTTGAATCGTAGGTTAAAACTCCATCCATCCCTTTTACAGGTCTGTTTGCTGTAATGCTGTCTAATGATATATTAACAGTAAATGTTTCATCTGTTTTTGTTAGGTTTGTTGATGGGATTAAGTTTAATGCGATAGGTTCTTCAACTGATTCAACTGTTTTTATATATTTGTTATTGTTTTCATTAATTTCTTTTATTTCTCCATTTGAATCAACTACGGTAACAATTGTATAGTTTTTATTTTCTATCGGCATAAATGTAAAGTTTATGTTTTTTGTTTCTCCAACATTTAATCCTGTAATGGTTTTTGTTCCAAGGTCTTGGGAGTCAATATACAATACTACTGAGAAATTATTTGAAGCGTTTCTTTCACCGATATTTTTAATTGTAATTGATATTGTATTATTTTGATATGATTTTAAGTTTGACACTAAAATATCAGTAATTGTTAAATCTGATCCAGGAATAATTATCTTTGTGATATCTGAATTTTTAACAACGCTGTAACTTTCATTATCCTTGATAGTAACATCCTTTAACTGAGTTGTGGTGTTTCCAACATTTATTATGTTATAAGTAATATTTACTGTGAAATTTGTTGATTTATTAAGGCCATCTATTTTAAAGAAGTCATTTGAGGTATTAAACAAAACAGTCCCTGCGCTTGATGATATATTAACCGGTGTTATTATTGTTTTATCGTAGCTCAGCGTTCCACTAATTTCACTTAGAGTTTCATTTTCTTTTGGGGATATGATTATTGGAACGGTTATATTCTCTCCGAGCTCACCACTTACAGTTGCAGGGGTTATTATATCAGCTATTGGTTTTAGTAGTATTGTTATGTTTGAGTTTTTTAGAGTTAATGGTTCAATATGGAACCCATTTACATCAGACATGACAGTTCCGCTTAATGATACTGCTCCACTTCCCTCATTTAATGTATTAAATGAAAGAGTTGCTATTGTGAAGTTTCCTGTAAAACTATTACTAAACCATAATGAAATCCAAATTTTTCCATTAGATACAGTTATATCATCTTTAGTTGTATGTCCACTTATATCTTTTAGGACGATATTACTTTCAGATATATTCATCATACTTGAGTTATAATTAATATATGTCTCAAAGCCCTCGCACCCGGTATCGTTTGGGACATTTTTTACAACTAAATCCAAATTAAATGAATCCCCAGTATATGCATTTACATTGTCTGGGACTAATTCTACTGATACATCTTCTGCATAACACATCCCAATTAGAGAAATCATCAAAACCGAGAGTGTAAAAAACTTCCACTTCATAATATATCACCCGATATTAAAAAATCAAAATAAATAGAAATAATTAGAATTAAATTAGTAATAATAACTTAATTTGCAGTGTATGGGGTTGCTGTTCCAGTGTCTGGGTCATAACTAAGGAAGTAATGGGTGGTTCTTCCACTGAATGCATCTGGGTGTATGATTGTTCCCAAATCCATTAATACTTCATCTGTATTCATAAGTCCAAATTGCCAGTAATCTTCACTTATACAGAATAATTTACCATTCTGAACTGATTTAAATAAGTCATATCCAGGATGGTCATTTTTGAAGTTCGATAGCCAGTTTGTATTTGATGGCACGACCCAAATATCGGCACCTTTTGCTCTTTCGGCAAATGTTTCATAGTCAATCTTTGCACTGCCTGTTCCAGGATAATCACTGAATATATAGTTCCCATGACAGTCATCCATTATTCCCTTAGCTATATAGGATTGAGCTTTAGGTACATAGGTTCCACCATAGGATGGGTAATTTTTACCCCATGCAACTAGAACAGGTTCTTTGCCTCTTGTTAATCTTCTAACATTTAATGCCTTCTTTTCAACCTTTGTGAAGTATTTGCTTGCCATATCTTCTTTATTGTAGTATGCTGCAAACATCTTGACCCATTCACATCTTGCGAGATATGAATCTTCTAAATATTCTGCATTTGCGATATAAGTAATATTCAAATCGTTACATTTTGCAATAATGGCATCCCCACTGTATCCTGGATATACTAATACCGCCTGTGGAGATATGTTTATTATTATATCATAATTTGGACTGTATGATGAACCAACGTCAACTATGGAGCCGTTATCAAGCCCTTGTTTAATATCGTCGAAATACCATGTGTAGCCTCCACCCCACATGATTCCTTTAACTGAATCAATTACTGAACCATCACTGTTTAATGGTTGCATTAGTGCTATATGAGTAGAGCTCATTACAACTACATTTGTCAATGGAACATTTAGGATTTTATCATATTTTCCATCAGTCCAGGTTGGTATGGATTGAGATGCATTTTTTAATAAGAATTTCTGCCCTGTGGCATCTTCAACTATTTTATATGAGTATGCATCGCCGTTGTATGGATTTACTTCATTTCCATTTTCGTCATAGTATGTAATCTTTATATTTTTGGCATAATGGATAGGTTTTCTCAGACTGTCATAGTTTTTGAACAGATATACCACATCGGCAATATCTATTGAATTATCACAGTTCAAATCTCCATCTTCAAGGTTGAGATTTCTATTTTTGAACAGATATACCACATCGGCAATATCTATTGAGTTGTCTGCATTTACATCGCCTAATCTGTGGTTGTAATCCCCATTTGCAAATGAAGGAGATATACATATTAATAAAGATAATACACTAAGTATTATCATAAGATGAGTATTTATATTTTTCGACATATTACATCACCCAAAAAGTTTTTAAAGTAATATTCTAATCATATATTGTATTTTATTTAGGCTATGCGAGAAGACTTTAAGAAAATTCATAGTTATATATTATGGTTTAATTTAATACATGTAAAAATATCTTTAATACATTATATATTTTTCGACATATTACATCACCCAAAAAGTTTTTAAAGTAATATTCTAATCATATATTGTATTTTATTTAGGCTATGCGAGAAGACTTTAAGAAAATTCATAGTTATATATTATGGTTTAATTTAATACATGTAAAAATATCTTTAATACATTAAAATAAATATTAAAATATGAACGTGATATCATGAAAAAAATAATATTGGTTATTGCCCTGTCCATTCTGTTAATCCCCATGGTTTTGGCAGATGATGTAAGTCTAAATGTAAATATGCCTAACGAAGTAAATAAAGGCGATAATTTTACTATCAATATAGATGTTAATGTAAAAAATAAGGATATATCGGGTTTTGAATGCACAGTGAAAATCCCTATCGAAAACGTGGACAATATAAATATAACAAGTATCACAGGAAACGAAGAAATAAAAAAAGAAGCAGGGAAATTCTATGAAATTAAAAAGAAAGATTCATTAGTATCTATAAGATTTGCCACTTTTGGAACGCCATTGAATTCAGATTTTCATTTAATGACCATAAACGCAGTAGCTTTAAAAGAAGGTAATGTATCATTTACATTTGAATCAATAGCATCTGATGAAAATGGACAAAGGATTCCTGTTGATAAAAAAACAACTGATTTAATAATAATCGACAATAACAACAAAACAGTTGAATCCAGTGAAAATTTTTTATCATCGATAATTAACGCTATAATGAATTTTTTAAAATCCATACTCGGTGGTTAAATGAATATAACTAAATTATTAATTATATCTATTTTTTTTGTATTGTTTACTGAAAATTTTGCACTAGATGATATTGTTGTGAGATTAACCCCCGATAACATAGAAACGAGTGGAGATTTGGTAAATTTTAATATTACAGTAGAAAATATACCTCCAAAGGAAAGTTTAGGTGTGCCCTCATCGTATACTGACCCAGAAATAAAGGACGGTGGATGTCAAGGTGTAGATATTTATATAAACTATTCAAAGGATTATTTAAGCCCCATTGGATTTAATTGGAGCGATAAGTGTAAGGATGTTAAAATAAAGGAATATAAATTCGAAGATGGAATTTTTTATTTATCAATAATGTTTAATGAGATAATATATGATAATACTGTAAACCTCGGGACAATAACCTTCAACCCCATAAAAAAAGGAGAAACTACATTAAATGTTAGCGGTAAGGTGAGCTCCGAATGGGGCATTAAATATGATGAGGATAATAAGTATTGGCGTAATTATGGTGAAACGTCACAATATAAAGAGCCCTACCCTGACACTAAATTCTATGGTGCAACAGTAAATATTAAGGAAATAGGAAATTACACAGGTTCTACTAGTTTAAGCGGAGAATTGAATGAAAATGCAATTTCATCATCACCTTCTTCATCGACAATAATCAACAAGGTAAATGTAATTGCAAACCAAAATGCGCCCGAAATTGTTGTAAAGGAAATAAATATTTCAGAAGAGAAGCCGAATATAACGATTATAATAAATACTGATGGAAAAAATGGTTTGGATTACAACCTGTTAATATCTATTTTTGTTGGAAGCATTTTATCTGGAATCACATTTGGATTATTATTTAGAAGGATGATACTATGAAATACATAATTTTATTTCTATCCTTTTTTGTTTTTTTATCGGGAGTATGTGGTGAAAATGTATCCGTAGAATTAGTTCCAGACAATATAAATGCGTATGTTGGAGATACATTCAACTTAGATTTAGTTGTAAAAAATATCCCTACTGATAGGAAATGTGGTGGATTTGAAACTACAATATCTTATGATTCAAGTATTTTGAATTTAACAAATATTGCGTTAAGTGATACGTCCAATACTGCAAATTTAAAAGAAGTGGATGTTTCAGCTGGAAAGATAAAATTATTATGGACGTCAAATGAACCCTATGGTAACTTTACAATAGCAACACTATCATTTAATGCGTTAAAGGATGGAAATGATTCAGTAGATTTAACTCAAACTTCCGTATCTGATGTAAATGGAGTAAAATATTATATAACTTTAAAAAACTCAAACATAACAATAAATCCATTAAACCAGACTTTAGGAACCATTACATTGAAAGATTTTGAACTGAATAAAAATATTGATGCAGTTTTATCTATAACTGGAGCAAAAACTCCTATAAAGAATATTTCAGGTAGCATTTCATTCAAGAATATAACAATAGAAAACAGTCCTACTCTGATGGATATATTTTGTAATAATTTCAGCTATACCATATATAATAACAATATTTCATTTTTTATTATTCCAAATGAAAAGGACGAAAATAAAACCATATTCAATCTTTTAAAAATACCTGTGAATGTCAATGATGCTAACTATAATATTTCAATGGACTTAACGATAAATGGGGAGCAAATCAAGAACATAACAATAAAAACGGAAGAAAAACAGGAAAATATCTCAGAGTATAAAGGGTTGGTATTCTATGTAGATTCTGGATATAATGAAGAAACAAATATCTCAATAGGTTATTCAAAAGAAATTAAATTAAAAGTATATAATATTGACAAAAATTTAACAAATTTTTCAGGATATATTTTCATAAATAGTTCCTTATTTGATGTTTCAGATTATGGAATTCCAGAATATTCTGCCATATATAATAGGATAAACACATCAAATATTACATTAAATAACAGCCACTTGTATTTCAATATTTCGCTAACAAACGGGACAAACGGGACATTTAGTATTTTAAAGTTTAAATTATCTTCAAAGATTAATGAGAATATATCTTCAATAATATATCTTGAAAATCTATCCATATACGCAAATGATACAAAAATAAACTTATCGATTAAAAATTTAACAGTGAATATTGTAAAAAGGGAATCCAACAACCCGCCAAAATTAAAAATAGTCTACAAAATAGTTAATAACAAAGAAGTCCATTTTTATGCCTTAGGCTATGACGAAGATAACGACGATTTAAAATATGTATGGGATTTTGGAGATGGGAAAAACTCAACAGACGAAAATCCAATTCATATATATTCAAATTATTCGATATATAAAATAGGATGTATTGTTAAGGACCCATTAAATGGAACAGATAAAGTGGAAGGGATTATATCTATTAAAAATATTAATCCAGTAAATTATTCAATTTCCAATGATTCATTCATGTTGGACAAACAAAATGAAAATAAAACCATTTATTTGAATATAACCTTAAAAAATCCATTAATTCATAATGTTGATGGATATATCAATTTTGTAGATTATGGCGATAATTATCGTCCACTAAAAACCCAGTATCAAGTTATATTAAAGCCAAATGGAACAAAAAATCTTATTATTCCAATAAATGTGTCAAAATCATGTGAAATTAAATGGAATGTCGTATATTATCCTAATATACGAAGTGATACAAGAGATAGCATAGACTTCAAATTCTATCAATGGGATTTTGAAAAAAAGATAGAATTCAAATCCAAACCCCAAGTGGTAATAAATAATTATACAAAAATCATAACCCTCAACAATACAAAGATAATATTAAAAGTAAATAAAGTTGAGACCGTTAAAAACTATGTTATAAACAAAACCCTAACAACTACAAGTCAAAACTCTATGCCATATTATACATTTGCTTCATTATTTGGATTTATCATAGGCATCATATTAATTAGATTTAAAATTAAATAATCATTTTTTAATATATTTAATACTATTCTAATAATTATTTATAAATAAATGATAAATTTTAAATATTATTCTAGTTAATATAATATTATAATAATATAAATATCTAATTAATTATTACCAATAGATAAAAAGGTGTTAGTATGAAACGAGTATTAATACTCTCTATTTTGGCATTGATATCATTGATTCCCGTAGCTATGGGGGCAGAAATCGGGGATGTAAATGCAGACAACTCAATAGATATTGCCGATGTGGTATATCTGTTCAAAAATAGAAATCTCAACCTTGAAGATGGAGATTTGAACTGTGATAATTCAATAGATATTGCCGATGTGGTATATCTGTTCAAAAACTATGATACATTTAGACGTCCAGTTGTATTTGCTGAAACATTTAGTTTAGAGCCGCACTGGGATGAAGGATACTGTTATATAGTAGATTCAAAGGGATACAAATTTGTTTTATTAAAAGAAGGAGCAACAGCACCAAATATCCCTGATGCAAAGGTAATAACAACACCTGTAAAAAACATTAGTACCATATTTTACTGTCCAATTGTTTCAACAGCAGATATATTAAATGATTCCTCATGCTATGATACAATAAAAGGAGTTCCGAGCTCTGTTTTAAAATATTCGCCAGAACTTACAAAAAGATATAACGAAGGTAAAGTTGCAAATATTGGCTCATCATCTGAAATTAATTATGATGTAGTGGTTAATACAAGTCCAGATATTGTATTCTTAGGAGATTGGTCATCCCATGATGCAATGGAAGCTAAATTAAATGAACTAGGTATTACAGTATCAAGGTTCTACACATACGATGAACCAACATTTCTAGGAAGGATAGAGTGGGTGAAATATGCCGCGGCCTTCTGGGGGGAAGACAAGTACAACAAAACGAAAGATTACTTCCAAGGTGCATGGAAAAAGAAGAACGAGTTGTTAAGAACAACAAGAAATGCAAATGATTATCCAAAAGTTGTTAATTTCTGGAAGTGGAGTGATACAAGCACACCGAGTGTTCCACAGGCTCAGAATTTTTACAGTAGGTTGATAAATGACTTTAGAGGAGATTACGCATTTAACGACATACCTGGAACAGGTTCTGAAAAATTAGATACAGAAACTTTCATGGAAAGAACAGTAAATGCTGATGTGATTATATTGAGGCAGTGTAAAGATATAAAAACAAAAGAAGATTTATTGGCCAGATACCCAACCTCAGGCTTTGAAAACTTCAATGCATATAAAAATGGAAGATTCTATGTTTCAAAACCTGATTACTATGTATGGGAAGCAAGGGACCCACTAGGATATATGGAGGATTATGCTAAGATGGTTCATCCAGAGTTATTCCCTAATGGAGATAATGATTTAAAGTACTACATCAAACTTCAGTAAACTACCTGCCCTTATGGACTGGCATTTTATGGTCCTGTTAAAATAAATAATAAAATTTTTTATTATTTTTCCAATCTTCCGTTTTTTAGGAAAATTTACTAATAATTCAAGAGTTAATATTCCATTTACTATTACATTCGCTTTCAGGGTTCCATTCTTTTATAATGACGTGTCTTATTGAAATTTTTATGGCTATATTATGTTATTTCCTATTTTTTTATAAATTTTAATAATTTAGATATTAAGTAGAATTTTTATATATTATTATTTCCTATTTTTTTATAAATTTTAATAATATAGTTATGGGTGGAATTTTGAAAGTTAAAAGATTTTTGGGATTGTATATATTATCTTTAGTATTGTTGGTAATTTTATCTTATTTTAGTATTGCAGAAGGGACAATTCCAATAAAAGATGAACAGTTGGAAAAATATTTATTAGAAGGAACTACTGGAAATGTAATTATGGATCAAATTATAGAAAAATTAAGACTTCCAAGGGTTGTTGGAGCAATTGTTGTTGGATTAGGTATTGCCGTGGCAGGGATTTTAATGCAAGGGTATTTTAGAAATCCACTGGCAGACCCCTATTTAATGGGTGTGGCAAGTGGAGCATCTCTTGGCGTTGTTTTGTATGTTTTTACATCGTTATTGTTTAAAATGGGGGTTCCTCGTTCAATATATGGATTTATTATCTCTGCGTATATTGGCTCATTAGCCACCATGGTTGCTGTTATAAATATGGCAAGAATTGTAAAGCAAACTGCAACATTATTGATTTGCGGTATTATGATAGGAGCAATAGCATCTGGATTAACCACGCTTGTTGTATATACTGGGGATTATATGGGTGAAGAAAATTCCAAACTCGCAGAGTATTTAATGTGGGGGATGGGCTCACTTAACAATTTAACATGGGGCCAGATTAAGATTATGACGATTGTAATAATTCCAACAGTTATTTTAACTTACATATTTTTTTCAAAAAAACTTGATGCAAACCTTCTTGGAGAGAAATATGCCATAAGTGTTGGAGTAGATGTAAAAAATTTAAGAAAATGGCTGATAACATTATCCTGCATATTGACGGCAACTGTTGTATCATTTACAGGGCCTATTGCCTTTGTAGGGTTGGTATGTCCCATTATGGCAAGAATGATTTCTGGCACCTCAAAGCACATCTATGTAATACCTATGACGGCTTTATTGGGTTCTATATATGTGCTATTTGCAGATATACTAACAAGACCTGGAGTAGTAATACCACAGACATCCAACAATATTCCACTATTGGCTCCATTATCCATAATCGGAGCTCCGATTGCTATAATTGTATATCTAAAAGTTAGAAAAATGGGAATATAAAATTTAAAAATGGGATATGATGAATTATAGATATGTTATAATTTTAGCTTTACTTGTTTCAGTGGTTGGATTATTTATTACTGGGGTGTATTTTGGTGGAAATGCCAAATCAATTACAATAGATGATACTACAAATTTTGTTATATATCAAACAAAAAGTACGGTGGATTCCATATATTATAAAATAACTGGGAAGCATATTTTTCCCCAAACTCCATTGGATGAAAGTACTAAATTTAAATATATCATATTAAAAAAATATCGTTTACCACCAATTGTTGGAGCAATTCTTGTGGGTTTAACGTTATCAACATGCGGTTTAATGTTGCAGACATTATTTAGAAATCTTTTATCATCCCCATATACGACAGGTATCTCAAGTGGAGTTTTATTTGCTGTTACACTTGTTATATTTATATATAGTTTTGCAGAACTATTTTCAACCTTTAAAGTAGATGAAAATATAATAGCAGGATGGTGTGGTGGATTATTATCACTAATCATGCTTATTATTATAGCCCTTAGGGTTAAAGAAGTAAATGGAGTTTTGATTGTTGCTCTGTTAATGAGTTACCTATTTAGGGGAATAAGTGCATATCTAATGGCAAATGGAACAGATTTTACAATTCAGGAGTATTATACGTTCATTATTGGAAATGTAGCGAGAGTTAATGTAAATAATATATTTCAGATGGTCATATCCACAATAGTATTTATAATTGGGAGTATTTTTTTAATAAAACCATTAAACGCCCTGTTATTTGGTGAAACCTACGCAAAAAGTTTTGGGTTAAATGTAAAAAAGATTAGAATATTGATACTATTATTGGCATCATTTATTGTAGGGGTTATAATTCCGTATGTTGGGTTAATGGCATTTGTGGGTATTGCAGCACCATATTTGGCAAGACCTATTATAAGAACCTCAGACCACAGGTGGCTACTGCCTGCAACTATGCTTGTTGGTGTGGTGTTGATGCTCATGTGTCATATTATTTCATTGAAATACTGGGTCCCCATCTTTTACCTGTATAATATAGACCGTCCAGCTCAGGTTTTACCAATAGGCTCCATCCTTGACGTACTAGGTGGATTACTGGTAATATATTTAGTATATAATGGTGAAAAAAAGATAAGAATACAATAAATAATAAACATGCAAAAAAATAAACAATAAAATAGATTTGATTATTCTTCAATTAATCATTATTCTAACATCTCTTTTAAAGATTTAATATTTCCATCATATTTTATTACCTTCTTATTCGTATTAATCGCATGTTCAACAAGTTTTTTATTTAAAATATTGGTCTGCCCCACTGGAAAATCCGTATATATAACTACATCAGATGTTCTGAGCTCATGTAATGCCTTTTCAAATTTTTCATTTGATATGGGTTCATAAGGCTCTTCGCATATTATCTCCAATTCCATGGTTTTTGCCACAATATAATCTATATCATTTTTATGTAATATTCCTACAACCACATCGTATCCATTCTTAGTAAGAAATCTTAACACATCAACACCTGTCCCTGCACCACAAACTAAAAAAATCCTATTATAACCCCCAAATCCAGAATTTGCATTTTTTAGTTCAAAATAACCTATTATTTCGTTGTAATTTGCATTATCCAAATCATAAAGATTATTTACGATTTCTTTTTTCATAACATCCTCTGGATGTCCGTATGCTATTACCCTGTGGTTTTTTATTAATGCCATTTTATCGGCTATCCTCAGAGCGAGCTCTATATCATGAAGTGTAACAATTATTGCTAAATTATTTTCTGTTGCAAGTTTTCTCAGTAAAAGAGTCAGTTCAATTTTATGTTTTGCATCCAAAAAACTCGTTGGCTCATCCAGTATGAGAGCGTTAGGTTTCTGAGCAAGAGCTCTTGCTATCATTATCTTCTGTCTCTCCCCATCACTCATTTCAAAAAAGTTTTTATTTAATAGATACTCGGCATTTACAGATTTTGCGGCATGTGTGATTATTTCCTTATCCTTTTCGGTTAATCTACCAAATAAATCAGTGTAAGGGTGCCGTCCAATGGCGATAATATCATATCCAGTCATATTTCCCGGATTTACTCGCTCAGTTAATACCACTGCCATTTCCTTTGCAAGTTTTTTTGGCGTTAAACTATGTATATTTTGACCATTTAAATAAACTACCCCCTTTTTAGGTTTTAAATATGTTGCTATGGTTTTTAGAAGTGTGGATTTACCTGCACCATTTGGACCTATGATGCACAGTATTTCTCTTTCCTTTATATGTAAATTCACATCTTCAACTACAATATAATTTTTATATCCTACAGTTAAATTCTCAGTTTTTAACATATATTATCACGATTTAAATTTATTTATTATCATATCATACCAAACCCGTTATTATATTAATTGTAAATTTTCTTTAATAATATGTATAAATACTTTTATCAAGTGTCTACTTTAATAAACGCCACAAAATATATACTCACTAAAAATAATACAACCTTCTAACTAATGGCCTAAGTTTTTGGTGCTGAGCTCAGAGTAATATACCTAATGATAATGCTACCACCGATATATCCAAAAAAATATTTGTTGGGGTTATCAAATCTTTAAAAGAAAAATCCTGCCCCTTCATAGTTGCTACTCCCTGCATGTAATAGTATATTATACACTATGGGTCATTAACAACATATACTTTTTACAGGACATGTTAAACATGGAATTTATTTAATGGCCAAATTTTCCTTTAATTTATCTTTCCATGTTAAATCAATATCAATGCCCCCGCCTTGGAAGTCTCCAATATCAACATCTCCGTAGGTGTCCTCAATATCTCCTTCAATTTCCATATAAATTCTTTTTAATTCTTCAAGGTTCTCTTCACTTGTTTTCCAAAGGCCTCTTTGATATGCCTCCAGCAATCTCCTACTAATTTCTTCTAATGCATAGATGTTGTTTTCTTTAAAGAATTTCCTATTTTCCTCATTTTTCACATGGGTGTTGAATATCTCATCAAAAACCCAATTATCAACCTCTTTTGTTGTGGCACTCCATCCAAATACTCTTCCAACTCTCTTCGCTATATCTCCTGCCCCTTTATAATCATGTCTTTTCATCCCTTCAATCCACTTTGGATTTAAAAGTTTTGATAAGGAAACCCTCTCTATCTCCTCCTTTAAAGTCCTTATCTCAACTTTATTTGGATTTCTCGTATCCTCATAATAGACCTTAACATCCTTTTTTGAAATGACCCTTGCAGCATTTGTTAATCCACCATGCGTTCCAAAATAACTACAGCATCCAAATAAATCATATTCATCAGTAACGGTTTTGTTAAATGTCAAGTCAACACTCTTTAAGATACTTTCAAATGCATCCTTTGCAAATGTTCCGTGAACATTTTTTCCATAAGCATATGAGTTCCAAAGCATGAATGCATCCTTTAAATCTTCCTCATTTTCCCATGCACTTGAATATATTGCATATTTAACCCCATTCCCATAAGTCCCTGGTTTTGAACTGAATATTCTATATGTTGCTTCTCTGAGGGATAACTCCTTCTCTAAACCTTCTAACACATGTTTTTTAACAAAATTCATCTCTATTGGTTCATCTAACTTTGCCACTTTTGTTATTGCCTCATCAACAATTTCTATACAATTTGGGAAATTATCTCTCAAAATCCCACTAACCCTTATAGTCACATCAATTCTCGGTCTTCCCAACTCCTCCAATGGAATAACTTCTACACCAACAATCGTCCCATGTTTCCATTTTGGTTTAACCCCTAATAGATGAAGAATTTGTGCCATCCCCTCTCCATCAGACCACATAATATCTGATGCCATCCAATAACTAGCAACGTTTTCAGGATATTTACCATTTTCGTTGATATATTTTTCAATCAACTTCTCAGCCAATAAAACTCCGACCCTATATGCTGCCTTTGTTGGAATCTTATACGGATCAAGAGAATAGAAGTTCCTTCCAGTTGGAAGAATATCATCCCTTCCTCTTGTTATTAATCCAGATGGTCCCGGTTCTATATATTTTACATCAATGGCATTTAAAAGTGCATTTATTTCCTTAGATTGTTCTAATCTTTCATTTATATCAAATATTTTTTCTTTTAATTCATTATCCTCAATATTTATTCCATCTAATACGTTTTTTATCTCATCTTGCAACTTTCTTTTATATTCAAACTCCAAAATGGTATTTATAAATTCAACTTTTCTTTCCCCGCTTGGTAGTTCCCCAAATATATGCATACCATCATTTATCTTTGAATTCTTTATCATTTCCAAGGTATTTCTCAATTCATCAAAGATTTCCTTAAAGTTTGAATGAATTGAGTAAGACTCTTCGAGTTTTGCAGCTCTCCGCTTTGCTCCGATATCACCTTCTTTTGAAATATTTTCTATTTTCTCCTTAATTTTTAATAAGTTGGTTTTCTTTACTTCTTCAATAATTAAATGCTCTAACTGATGCCTTCTTGATGTATTCATATCTTTTAGATATTCGTTTACATAATTATCTAGGGTTTCAAGTTCTTCATTCATTGCATCGGTCATTACCGTTTGCATGTGGTCAATTAATACTGCATAACTTCTTCTCTTTGCAATAGTTCCCTCTGGTGGGTTATCTGAGTTGTAAATGTATAAGTGAGGAATGTCATTTATGCAGATATCTGGATAACATTCATTTGATAAACCAACATTCTTCCCAGGCAAAAATTCCAAAGTACCGTGGGTTCCAACATGAACTATAACATCAGCAATCTCACTGAAATACTTATATGTGGCAATGTATTGGTGTGTTGGTGGGCATTCTGGGTCGTGCAAAATTTTGCATACGTTTCCATCACATCTTGCTCCCGCACAACCTCTCTTTGGTTGAACGCAGACATATATATTTCCAAATTCTAAGCCAGTTATGACAATCTTGTTTTTTCCAGTACTGTCTTTATAAATCATAGATGCTGGGATATCTTTTCCATTTAAGTCTCCCCACGTATCTAAAACCTTCTTTTTAACGTTTTCTGGAAGTGTCTTGAAGTATTCCATATACTCTTCTTCATCCATTAGGTATAGATGGCCTCCTTTTGCAATAATCTCATTTACAGTCGTCCATCTAAATTCGGAGATTGCCTTTTTGTCTAATATCAATTTTGCCAATTCGTTTCCATTTTTGGGAATATTTTCAATACAATAACCTTCCTCGTTCATCTTTTTCATTATTCTTATCAAACTTTCAAATGAATCCAAATGTGCAGCACTTCCAACCGTTGCCTCAACAGATGCACATGCAGCATTATGCAAAACAAATATGACTTTTCTATCTTTTTTTGGTTTGTTTTTTAATTCCATCCATTTTTTTATTCTTTTAACTACTTTATCAATCCTATCATCTATTGGCATTTTCTTTTCCAAGTTCCCCTCCTTATGTACGGTTCCAATTAAAATTGGTTCTATAACCCCTTCAAATTCAGGTAAGGCAATTGTCCACCCTATATCCGCAGATAATCCTTGTATGTCATTTTTCCATTCTTCGTAGGTTTTGTAGTAGCTCACTATTGGATGGAAAACAGGGATGTTGAGTTTTTTTAGGACATCTATTCCTTGCAATTTCTTTAAACTGCCTTTTTCAACGACCGTTCCCAATGGAAAAGATAGTAAATTTATTAATGTATCTATTATTGGTTTTTCATTCTTAAAGAAGTATTTTAAGATACACTCTCCCCCTCCTATGGCATTTAAATCTTCATTTTTTGCCCCATAAGAAAAAACAGGAATTATATTAAAGTATTTTTCCAATTTACTTATCAGGGCATTTATAACGCCCATATCTTCATTCATAAGATAATGTCTTGAAAATAAAACCCCTATGGTATTCTTTTTATTAAAGTCTGCATTATTTAAAAATTCATCCAGATTCTCAAAGATTTCTCCCCTATAAAATATACCTTGGAAGGGTAGTTCTTTTGGTGGAGATAGGGGGAGGGCCATGTTTAAGGTTTCTTTTATAAGGTACATAATGAGATTTTTGAAATTTTCAACTCCTCCGTAAACCGTATATAGATATGCTTTGTGAGATAGCTTTGAGTTCCAATATGTGGGATCTTGGCTTGTTACTATTAAATTTTTGAATTTATTGGCACTAATATCTTCATAAAAATCATCAGTGGAAGTTCTATACATAAAAACAATATCCGACTTTTTTGCGTCATTTAAAAAATCGTCCAATTTATCTGGCATATCTTTTGTTGAATATAGTCTTAAATCAACATTTAAATGAGATAATTCTTTTTTTAATTCATCCCATGCTTTGTTTAATATGGAGCAATAGGATGCCCACATTAGGGTAGTTATAGTTATGGTTTTAGACATATAATCACCATAAAAATCTCATACTTTTATTATTCTAATCATATTATTTAATGAATATTATTACTATTTATATTTTATGATATTTATCATGATTAATAATTATAAATTAGGTTTTAATACCAATTAGTAAAAAAGATTATAAGATTCATAAAAATATTTATTAAGTATTACGTAATTCATAATAATTTTGTGATTGTATGAAATGTTATTTATATAAGAAATTAAAATAAATTTGTGTAAATATAAAATACATTTAAATTAGGTGAGAAGATGAATTATTCATTTACTGCAATTGTTGGGCAGGAAAAAATGAAACAGGCGCTGGTCTTAAACGCAATAAACCCAAAAATTGGGGGAGTTTTAATAAGGGGAGAGAAGGGAACTGCAAAATCTACAACAGTAAGAGCTCTGGCTGATTTATTGCCAGAAATTGAGGTTGTTGAAGGATGTCTATTCAACTGTGACCCCAATGGGGATTTGTGTGATGTATGTAGAGAAAAGAAGGAACGGGGAGAATTAAAAACAATTAAGAAAAAGATGAAGGTTGTTAACCTCCCAATTGGTGCTACGGAAGACAGGGTTATCGGAACACTTGATATTGAAAAAGCAATCAAAGAAGGGATTAGAGCTCTTGATTCAGGAATTTTGGCTGAGGCAAATAGGAATATTTTGTACATTGACGAAGTGAATCTTTTAGATGATCATATTGTTGATATCCTTTTAGATGCTGCTGCAATGGGGTGGAATGTTATTGAGAGGGAGGGGATAAAGATTAAGCATCCCTCACGATTTATCTTAGTTGGAACAATGAATCCAGAAGAAGGGGAGTTGAGGCCTCAGATCCTTGATAGGTTTGGGTTGATGGTGGATGTTGATGGATTAAACGATATAAAGCAGAGAGTTGAGGTAATAAAGAGAGTTGAAGAATTTAATGAAAATCCGGAAGAATTTCATAGAAAATATGAGGAAGAGCAATTAAAGTTGAGGGGGAAGATAGAAAGGGCAAGAGAATTATTGAATAATGTAAAAATAAATGATGATTTATTGGAACTAGTTTCAAAGATTTGTATTGAATTAGGTATTCCAACAAATAGGGCAGATATAACCGTTGCAAGGACGGCAAAAACCATTGCTGCATTTAATGGAAGGGATAATGTAACTGTTGACGATGTAAAAAAGGCATGTGAGCTTGCCCTCTTACACAGAATGAGGAGGAAGCCGTTTGAACCACCACAATTAAACAAAGAAAAGATCGAGCAAATATTTAATGAGTTTGAGGAGAAGAATAAAGAAAAAAACGAAAATGAAAATGAAGGTAATAACAAAGAAGATGAAGTAAAAAAAAACTAAATGAAAGTAATAGTAGGGATGAAAATAATAACGAAAATAGAGAACATCCCGAAAACCATGAAAACGATAATAAAAACAGTGACAACAATGAAAGCAACAATAACGAAAATAGCGACATTGGAGATGGGGATAGGACATTTGGTATAAATGGAAGGGTAAATCCAAAAATTCTTAACATAAAGTTGAGGGATAATCTATACAGGTACAGTAGCGGGAGGCACATAAGGAGCATCAGCAAAAAAGGAAGATATATACAATACCGAATTCCACATGGGAAAACAACCGATATTGCCTTTGATGCAACATTTAGGGTTAGTGCATTGTATCAAAAAGAGCGAAGAGAGAAATTTAAGGACAAAAATTTGGTATTATACTTAAAAAAAGAAGATTTAAGGGAGAAGGTTAGGGGGAGGAAGATATCATCTAATTTGCTGTTTGTTGTTGATGCAAGTGGTTCTATGGGTGCGATGAGGAGAATGGAAGTAGCGAAAGGAGCAGTTTTATCTCTCTTAATGGATGCCTATCAAAAAAGAAATAATGTGGGAATGATTGCATTTAGAAAAGATAGTGCAGAACTTGTTTTGCCTTTCACTTCATCTGTTGAACTTGGGGAGAAATTACTCAAAGAGCTCCCAACTGGAGGAAAAACGCCCCTATCAAAAGCATTTTTAAAGGCATATGAGATTTTTAAAAATGAAATGAGGAAAAACCCAAACATAATACCTATTATGATATTTATCAGTGACTTTAAACCAAATGTGGCTATTAAAAAAGATTATATAAGGGAGGTCTTTGATATTTGTGATAAAATTGCAGAGGAAGGAATAAATGTCATTTTAATAGACACTGAGCCAAAATCATTAATAAAAATAGGTATTGGAGATAAAATTGCCAAAAAATATGGGTTTGGATATTATAAGATAGATGATATTAATGTAGATGGAATTTTGGACATCGTTAACCCTTTAATGAATTATTATGGCGGTGTGCAATTTTAATAAGTATCTCTGTTAATCAAATATTCATATGATATTTCAATTTTTTATATGTTAAATATAGTCTTTCTGCAATTATATAACAACCATGCTTATTATAATTTACATTAATTCTGCAATTTTAATAGAATTTTTAAGCAGTATTTACATAAATTTTTAATTTGTAGGTAATACATTTAGTGCCTGAATTCGCAGAACGACTATAAATACAAAATTTTGTAAACTATCGATTAGATCAGCAATAGCCCCATTATTATCAAAATGTCCAACAATAAAGTTATTATTGCATTAATCATAACTATTTTAGTCCCAAATTTTGGTCCAAATAATGAAACATGCAAGGGCAGGGAGTGTTTAGCATATCTACTTGAAAGGGTCATAACATTTCCAATAATCAAACCAATCAAAACTTCTTTTGAACTTAAAATGTCTTCATTTAAAAACCCGCCTGCCATAACTATTGCTGCATGGACATTCATAACCTCAGTTAATGCTAAGATTCCTACATTGGGATTCAAATGCAAAAAATTCGTTATTGGCTCAACAAATCTTTCAACATAATCAAAAAACCCTATTTTAGACAAATAAATAACCAATGTCATCATAAAGAACATTATTGGAATCAATCTCTTAGCAAACCTCAAAGTACTATTAAATGATTTCTTTGCGTTTTCTTTTTTGTCCATTTTATTGATATGTGGCATCTCGAAATTACAATCTTTTGATATAATGGATAAATACAAAAATCCAATTACTGTTTTTGCGAATGCAACTCCTAACCTAATCAAAACAAACAAAACTCCAGTGATACCTAAAATTGGAATAACAACAGGAATAAAAAATGTGAATGTGTGTGATAGTACAGATGGAAAAGAATTTGCTAATGATGTTCCAATAACTTCTTTTTTATTTAATTTATTCTCTTTTAATCCTTCTGCCAAAATTGAATATCCGATAGTAGGGCTAAAAAAGCATGTTAAGATTGAGGATATTGAGAAAGGATTTATTTTTAATCTTCTTAAAATTGGTGATAGGCTTTCACCTATTTTTCCCATAGCCCCGGTATTCATAATATAACTAACAATAAACATGGTTAATAAAATAATAATGGATATTTTTGCTGTGTAGAGCATAGATATTTTTAAGGTGTTAATTAAAGTATTGAGATAAAACTCCAACTCCATAATATCACCAATGTTTAATATGTTGAAATAAAAATAAATTAAATATTTGTTTTCAAATTATCTTGATTATTAACGCTTCCTTAACACTTTTTTAAAACATTTTACAGTCATTTTCTCAATCTGGTATGCCGCCCCTCATTATACTATAAATCTATCTTTACAGCATCTTTAAAACTTTTCCCTGCTATCACCATGAAAAATTTTTATATATTGATAAACTGTTGTTGTAACTTGATAGAACGACTACATGATATCAGAGAAGGTGTATTAATTAATCTAAAAAAGAGCATTTTAATAATTAAATTTAAAAAAAATAATTTTAATTTTATCCTTAGTTACCTGTACCTTTATAAATCAAGACATCCAGCAAATTCCTTTAGAATTTGATGGTCTTATTTTAACCAAAAACATCTAATAAATTTCAGTCTTTCAAAATCGGATACCATCTTAAATCTTCATTTACAATAATTGTCGTTTTATTTGGATAACCATAATAATAAAGTTTCTTACCATTTGTGGATAATGCCACTGCATTTAATTCTTGGATATTCATAACTTTATTACACTTAAACACTGCTATCTTTTTCAATGAAATCGGAATTCTATATCGATTAGGTTCAGAACCAGTCTCTATAAAAGCTACTCGTGAATCTGTTGTAGTTACTGCCAAAACTGTGATTTGTTCCCGGTTTTTATTTGTGTAACTCATCCATCCTATTGTCTTTACTTTATCTTCAGGATTATCTTTTATGAATACCGCCACCTTACATCTCCATAAAAATCCAGATTTTTCTGATAGCGCAGTACGATAATATCCATCCTTCGTCTTAAATATAAAGACCTTACCCCATCCTATATCTATTTCATCAATAAGTTCTGCATCCTCTCCAATTGTGAAATGGGACTTTGCTGCATCAATTCCTGTTAATCTATAGTTTCCTAAATATAAAAACACCACTAAAATACAGACTAACAATGCTATTCCCAATGTTATTTTGTAAGATTTTTTCACGGAAATTCCCCCCGTGATATAAATACATAAGGCTTCACATTCCCAATTTACTATATTATAGGATTTTGTTCTATAAAGAAAAGTTGTATCATCCATTATTTAAAACTTTTATCTCGAACCTATGATTTAGAGCTCTATATATAAACACATGCGACTTAATAATTGGTTTTATTTTTGAAGATAAAACATCACCATAAAACTAAAAAATAAGGAATGTTATTAAGAATAGGCAAAAAATTTAAAAAAATATTATTTTTCTACTATTTCAACAATTTTTTCAACAACTTTTTTAAATTCTTCAGAAGCCTTACAGTCTAATGTAACCATAGGTACTCCTTTATCGGAAGCTTCTCTGGCTTTAACATCCAATGGTATTCTTCCTAAGAATTTAACATCGAGCTCTTTAGCAGCCTTCTCCCCACCGCCTTTTCCAAATACATCTACAACTTCATCACAGTGTGGACAGATAAAGCCGCCCATGTTTTCAATTAAGCCCAATATTGGTATATTCATTGTTTTTGCCATTGTCACAGACTTTTTAGCATCTAAAACAGCCACTTCTTCAGGAGTAGTTACTATGATTATACCATCAATATCAGGAATTGATTGTAGGATAGTCAATTGTATATCTCCTGATCCTGGTGGTGTGTCTATCAATAGATAGTCGAGCTCTCCCCAGACAACATCGCTTAAAAACTGCCTAACTGCTCCACTGACTTTTGGACCTCTCCAGATTACCGGTGTTTTTTCATCAGGTAAGAAGTAACTAATTGACATTGTTTTTATTCCTTCAGGAGTTGTAACTGGGAATATTCCGTTTTCGTCTGCCATTGGTTGTATATTTTCAACACCGAGCATTTTAGGAATATTTGGACCGTGTATATCCCCATCCAGCACTCCAACTTTTTTACCCATCATGTTTAAGGCAGCTGCCAAGTTGACAGTAACTGTTGATTTACCTACTCCACCTTTTCCACTTACAATTGCTATTTTATGCTTTATTTTACTCATATTTTCTCTTATTTTTGCGTTTTGCTGTTCCATCATCTTTTTTGCATCTGAGCATGAGTTACTAAGGGCACAACTTTCGCATTTTCCATCGCATTCTGCCATATAATCACCATGATTAAATTATAATAACTAATTGGTGTTAAATGATATAAAACTAACTCATTTAAAAAAAGATGATGTGTGTATGGGCTTAAAATTGCACACCACTATAAATGTTAAAAAAATAAAATAATGGACTAACATAAACTTTAAAATTAATTATATGTTACCAAATCCTCCACATCTCCTGCCATTACCACGCCCCATTCTCCTTCCCCCCGAATCTATTCTGTGGATAATGTCTTGAGATGCACCACAATTTGGACATTTTGAAGGTTTTGGAGCTCCGTAGGGAACTTCGATTATATTATTACATGATGAACATTGGAATTTTTTCAATTCTGTCATGTTATCCCTTTTTTATTATATGTAGTTGATACACTCCCTATTTTATTCTTCTTTATCAATTAAATCCTTTAATTTTTTAATTTCGTTTTCAAGATGTGCTTTTTCTTCTTTCAGATGGTTTATTATCCCAGATAATTTATTTTTTAAAACAGTTTTATTTTCACTTACTATTGGAATTCTATGCCTGTATAATTCAGAAGCATGGGGATATTCTTCCAGTTTTTGTGTCTTTATAGTATACATGAAATCCTGTTCCACATCTACATGTTCCAATATACTCATAGTTTCCACCGCTTAATGGCGTTTCTCTTGGTGCAACATGAGCTCTTGGTTCAGAGTACCCTGTGTATCTTCTACCAAGTAATTGGCATAATTTCCTACCAAAGAATCCTCTATCTCTACCAAATCCGTATCCGCACCTGAACATACTACCACCTCATTAGTTATAATATTGCACATATGTGTTGATATATTTATCATTTACTAATTAGTTAATAATAATGACACAAAAATACACTAGTAAATTCAAAAAATAAAATTCTGATTAATATTTAATAGTTGTACAAAATTTCAACAATCTTTTTCCCAGCGTTCCCATCTCCAAAAGGATTTTCCCAATTTCTATTTCGTTTGAGCATTATTTCCACGGAGTTCATAATTTTTTCTTTATTGTAACCTGCAAGCATGTTGCTACCGACTTCTAGAGTTTCGGGCCTCTCTGTATTTTCTCTCAATGTTACACACGGGACTTTTAAAATACAGGCTTCCTCCTGGACTCCTCCACTATCGGTTAATATCAATTTTGCATTTTTTTCCAGAATTAAAAACTCCAAGTATCCTATTGGCTCTATTATCTTTATTAAGGGATTATTTTCAAGTTTTTTCATTAAATCGTATTCTTTTAACTTCTTCTCAGTTCTTGGGTGTATTGGGAATACAATGTTATGGTTAAAATGTTCTACAACCTGGATTATAGACTCTACAATATTTTTTAACCTTTCTATATTGTCGGTATTTTCTGCCCTATGGAGTGTTAAAAGGAAATAATCCTTGCCATTTGTAATTTTTGTTAAAAATTCTTTAATTGATTCTCTTTCTTCAGCTATCCTTAGATTCTGTAGTGTGGCATCTACAATAGTGTTTCCTACAACAAATATATTTTTTTCATTTATCCCTTCTTTTAATAAGTTGTTCTTTGCAGTTTTTGTTGGTGCAAAGAGATAATCCGATATATGGTCGGTTAGTACCCTGTTTGTTTCTTCAGGCATGGTTCTATCGTAACTTCTTAAACCTGCTTCAATATGGGCTATTTTTATATTTAGTTTTGATGCTGCAAGAGCTCCAGCTAAAACAGTATTTGTATCTCCCTGAACAACAACTAAATCTGGCTTTTCATTCAAAAGAATTTTTTCTATTTTAGCCAGCATTTTTCCAGTTTGTTCTCCATGGGTGCCTGATCCAATATTTAAATTATAATCTTGGGAGGGAAGGTTCAACTCCTGAAAAAATATACTATCCATATTTTCAGAATAGTGCTGATTTGTATGAATTATAAAATAATTTCTGCCCCCTAATTCTCGAATGATGGGGGACATTTTAATTATTTCTGGCCTGGTGCCTAATATAACACCTATTTTCATCATTTCACCAAGTTCTCCCGTTCCCTAATAGTTTAACATCGAATTTAGATTCCCCCCATAAGTCATGATTTAAAATGTTTCTAGTATCTATTACAATTTTATTTCTCATTTTTGAATACATGCTTTCGAGCTCTTCCTTTTTGAAGTTTTTAAATTCATCATGATCGGTTAGAAAAACAATACAATCTGAATCAACGATACTATTCTCTAAACTATCCAATGGATATTCAAAGATTTTTGCATGGGGATCGTATATTGAAACGTTAATATTTTTAGATAAAAGAACATCAATAACTTTTTTAGAAGGACTTTCCCTTGTATCTTCCACATTTCCTTTGTAAGTAACCCCAAAAATACTTACTTTTGGATTTTTAACATTTAATTTTTCTATCTCTTTTAAAATTAGATTGGCCACATAGTTTGGCATTTCTTCATTTAATTCCCTGGCCATTCTTATTAATTTAGCATTTTTGGACTTTTCGACTATGAACCAAGGATCTATGCTTATACAATGGCCACCTACACCAGGTCCTGGTTTTAATATATCTACTCTGGGATGTTTATTTGCAAGATCTATGGCTTCCCAAACATTTACACCTACTTCATTACATACTTTTGCAAAATCATTTGCAAGGGCGATATTCACGTCCCTGTATGTGTTCTCCATCAATTTTACCATTTCTGCAGTAGTTGAATCTGTCAGGTAAATATCCCCTTCTACAAAAGTCTTGTAAATTTCACCTGCAAGTTCTGCAGATTCTCTGGTTATTCCCCCAATAATCCTGTCGTTTTCAACTAACTCTTTTAATATTTTTCCAGGAAGAACCCTTTCTGGACAGTATGCCACATATATATCTTTTTGAATTAAACTATATACGAGCTCAGTGGTTTTTGGAGGTATGGTGCTTTCAATTACCAATAGATTTCCATCTTTTAAGTATGGCTTAATCTTTTCTGCCACACTTAATACACAGCTTAAGTCACATTTCTTAGATCCATCTTCATTAGGTGTTGCAGGGGTGGGAACACATATGATGAATGCATCGGCTTCTTCAGGTTCTGTTTTAACCTTGAGGTTTTCTGAATTTATTGCACCTTTTACAAGAGTCATTAATCCAGGTTCTTCGATTATTAATCTTCCTTCTTTTATGGCACTAACTCTTTTTTCATCGATATCCACCCCAATTACGTCAAATCCATGGTTTGCAAGCATTGAGGCAGTTGGCAGCCCGATATAACCAAGACCTATTACGCATATTTTTTTAATCCTTCTATTTTTTTCCATTCAATCACCCAAAAGCTTACTTAAGGAGTTTTTCAGCCAAGATGTTGGCCCAGGAAGCTTCAATAACTACGCTTATAAATATCGTCATAAAGGTGACCACAAGTATTGAACCAGCTATTGTTTCAGGAGGTATGTATTGTGATATATAGGAGGGTATTACGTGAGGGTTTCCCATTATAGCAGAGTATATTGTTGCAGCAAGTGCTGCGGGAACTACACCTCTTGGTCCTTCAAGAGCAAAGTATATCCTTTCTTTTATTGACCTTATAGGAGGTATTGAAGTTGCAACTAAAACGCCTATAGGTCTTGCGATAAATACTGAACCAATTGCACATAGTAATCCAAGAGCTCCGAATTTTTGAAGAAGTGGTAAGCTCATACTGGCACCTAAGAATACAAAAATCAAAATTCTTACTACAGTTGATAAGTCCGTACAAAATTCGGCTATTTTTTCAACTTCCCTGGACTTTGTAGGATATTTTGTAAGAACATTACCTATGTAAAGCCCCATTATGGCTACAGCCATAAATCCACTTAGCTCATATCCTGTAATTTTTGAGAATATTACTTCTCCAAAGTACCACAGTGCTAAAGCCATTCCAACACTGAATGGTGCAATATACTCTTCAAATTCTCCTGCTAAAACTGTAGCTTCAAAGATTCTTCCTCCAACGTATCCAAGAAGAGCTCCACCAAATGCAAGTGCTAAAAAGTCCAATATTGGATTTACCTTTTCAGATAGACCTAATACCGATAAACCTAACGTTGTAGTTACGATACCTAATGGATCATTAAATACACTTTCAGCTTCAAGTGTAACAGCTATTTCCGGATCTATATCGGATTTTGAAAATATTGGTATCAATGTCGCAGGATCTGTGGCACTGTTAACTGCACCGTACAGATATCCCACAGGGTTATTGTATGGAATGTTAAAAACTAAATTGAATATTAGTCCTGAAATAAATAGAGACAGTACCAATGCTATTGTATCGAGTTTTAAGACCGTTTTTAATACTCGCTTTAAAACAATCCATCTCATTTCAAAAGCTCCAACTAATAAAATGATTATTAAACCAACATTACCGACAAATGCAAAAATGTTTTGAGCATGTATTGGAGATATGATTCCTGTAAAGGGTCCGACAATTAAACCAAATATTAACAGTAGAGGTATATCTGGAATATTTATCTTTTCCCCTATTTTTGCTATTATTGACCCGAATACTAACAGAAGTGAAATGTATCCGATCACAATGGAAAAGTCCATCATAACACCTTCAATTGTAAATTGATATATATTTAAAAAATAAATTCCATATGGTATGGATATATAAATTTGTATCGTTAAAGATAGTGTTTCTGTATTATATATTCAATCGTTAAATTTTTATATATTAAATAGTTTTTCAATATTGTAACTTATTATTGGCTTACTAATAAATACTTTTAAAGCTTATATACTTTAAGTTGTCAGGATTCTAAGTTAAGGTTTTGGGTGAAATTGTGATTATACTAGTTAGTCCTAAAGATGTTAATGAAGCAATTGAAGCAATTGAAGGTGGAGCCGATATTATAGACGTTAAAAACCCTCCAGAAGGTTCGTTAGGTGCTAACTTCCCATGGGTGATAAAGCAAATAAAGGAAGTAACACCTGAAAACAGGTTAGTTAGTGCTACAATAGGGGATGTTCCATATAAGCCAGGTACAGCTTCACTTGCCGCCTTGGGGGCTTGTGTAAGTGGTGCAGATTACATAAAGGTAGGACTCTATGGGACAAAATCCTATAGTCAATCATTGGACTTGATGGAAAAAGTTACAAAGGCAGTTAAGGATTTTGATGAGAAGAAGATAGTTGTAGCTGCAGGATATGCAGATGCATACAGGGTGGGAGCTGTTGATCCATTAGTTATCCCTAAAATTGCTAGGGATGCTGGGTGCGATGTTGCAATGTTAGATACTGCGGTTAAGGATGGTAAAACATTGTTTGATCATTTAAATGAGAAGTTACTTGAGGAATTTATAAATGAGACACACGCCTATGGAATGAAATGCGCCCTTGCAGGTTCCATAAAGAAGGAAGAAATTCCTATTTTAAAGGATATTGGCTGTGATATTGTAGGGGTTAGAGGGGCTGCATGTACCAAAGGAGACAGAAACGAAGGCAGGATACAAAGAAATTTGGTAAATGAATTAGTTAAACTTTGTAGGGACTAACCAAATATTATTTTAATGCCTTTAATATTTTAAATACTAATCGTTTGATGAATATCATTCACGTATTTCATATATAAAATTTAGTAATAAATAAATGACATATTAAAAAATAGTTAAATATAAATTCCATAATTATATATATCCGAGTCGTTTAATCGTTAAAATTGTTGAACTGTCATATCTTGCCCCCGTAGGCTAGTCTGGACAGACTCGCGGACTGCGGATCCGTGGACTCGGGTTCAAATCCCGACGGGGGCGTTATTCATTAAGATTTCTAATAATTTGCTAAGGAACCTATGAGATAGACTCACAAAACTTGCAGATTTCGTCGAGAAATGAAGAAATTTAAAACTAAAGGTTTTAAGTTCCTATTCCCTTCAATTGTTCTTATAAGTGTACTGTTTGGATGCAACTTTTTAAACTTGCGTTTTAAATCCCCAACGGTTGAGGTTATTTTAAAATACTGTTGAACGAACAATTGAATAAAATACTGAGGTTGTTTTTAAGTTTAGGTGTCCACCTATATGGAATATCATAGTAGTTATATATTTTTTACATGCTTTTTTAAAACACGTAATTTTATAAGTTTCAAGGGATATATTGTAGACACATATAAAAAGTAGGTGGGTATTATGATAACATGGTATGGACATGCATGTTTTAAAATAGATAATGTTTTAGTGGATCCATTTATTCCAAATCCTATGTGTGATATTTCCTTTGACGAGATAATGGATGGAGTAAATGTTATAGCCGTAACTCACGGTCATGCTGACCACTTGGGGAATTCAGAATTGCTTTCAAAAGAATACGATGTCCCTGTTGTTTCAAACCATGAAATTTCAGTATATTTGTGTGAAAAAGGAGTTAAAGCAGAAGGTATGAACATAGGCGGTACGTTAAATATTAACAATGCCAAATTAACCATGGTTAGGGCAGAACATTCTTCAGATATAGATACATGCACCCCTGGAGGGGTGGCAGGAGGGTATGTAATAAATGATAGAATTTACCATGCTGGAGATACAGGTGTATTTAGGGATATGGAATTGATCGGAGAACTTTATTCTCCATCCATAGCATTGTTACCAATAGGTGGTAGATACACCATGGATATTAAAGAGGCCCTGGTAGCAATTGAGTTAATTTACCCTGAAGTTGTTATCCCTATGCACTATAATACGTTCCCATTGATTGAGACAAATGTCGCTGAATTTAAGAGATTAGTGGAAGGGTTTGGAGTAGATGTAATTATTCCGAAAATAGGAGAACCAATAGATATTTAAAATTTTATTTTTATTTTATCTGGTATAAAATAATAGAAATCATTGGGAATAAAAAATATATTTATCATTTAATCATTTCTTTTATATACTCTATTAGAGCTACGGCGTCGTCCATTTTTTCGAGCTCCTTCATACTAATTACTGCCAAATTTTTGTAGTATCTTTCTTTTTTTTCTAAGACTAGTAATGAGTGACTGTTTAAGATCTTAGATATTTCGTTTACGATTAATGCCTTTTTTCTTATTTCTGCGGTCTCAGTTTCTTCGATATTGGTAAGTAATATATTTTGATCATACTCTTCTCTGTGTTTCTCTGCAACTGCATCAAATGGGGCCTTTCTAGTAGGGACTAAATTAAATCCCAAATTTCCCAATATATCCATTATTTGTATTTTGAAGTCCTCAGTATTTGTTGAGTTATTTTTATTTTCCAAACTCTCTTTTTCAGTTTCCAGTTCTTTTGGGAATTCAGACAGTTGTATTCCCTTAACCAATGGAACATCCAGATATTCTTCTATTTTTAAGGCTATTTCAACTGCAGGATTTGCTGCATTTTGTTCGTACTTGTAGATAGTTTTCTTGGAAACTCTTGAAAATTCTGCTAACTCACTGACTGAGATGTTTAATTTTTCCCTGGTTTCTTTTAGAACGTTTCCATCAATGTTTACGAAGAAACCTCCCCGATGTGCATATATTACCGGAGGACTTCCTTTCAAATATAAATCAAAAGTATCATAGGTTATTGCTTTTATATTGTAACGTTCATAAACTACACCATTTTCCATTGGGGAGTTTCTAGTCCTTGTACCAATTATGATAGGTACTGCATTTACCATACTGGATATTTTTATAAGTTCTTCAGACTGTTCTTTACTTAAACTGTCGATATTCTTTAGTATTTTTATTAAGAATCTAGAATCTTTTTTTCTTGCAATTAGGTCAAAGCAAGATCTACCTAATGGCTGTGAAACGATGAATTTATGATTATTCAGTAAGTTTATACATTCGGAAAGAATCATCTCCCTCATACTATCACCCGATTAAATTTGGATATATTAATAAAGTCTAAACCTAATCCATCAAGTATATATTATTTATGGAAAAGGTATATATATATAAGTATTTATCCATTGTATGGTTTAGGTTCATTATACTTGTGTATTATACACGTTATCGATTGATAATTAATATATGATATATATGTAAATGATAATTCTGAGGTGATAATATGATATATAGTAGTGATTTGAATAAAAATCTTGCATCACAAATCATTGAAGCTGGAACACCTATACCAGGAGATGATGTGGTTTCATCATTAAAGGCATGCTACCAGTGTGGAACCTGTACAGGAAGCTGCCCAAGTGGTAGAAGAACATCCTACAGAACAAGAAAAGTTATAAGAAAAGCTTTGTTAGGAATGGATGATGTTTTAGATAGTGACGATATCTGGAAATGTACAACATGCTACACATGTTACGAAAGATGTCCAAGGGATGTTAAAGTTACTGAAATAATAAAAACAATAAGAAATCTCGCTGCACAAAAAGGAAACATGGCAAAAGCTCATAAAATGACTGCAATGTATGTTTTAAAATACGGTCATGCAGTTCCTGCAAACAAAAATACTGCAGAACTTAGAAAATCAATAGGTTTATCTGAAAAAGCTCCAATTGCACAGTTCAGTGAAAAGGACTTAAACGAAATGAATACCTTAATTAAAGAATTAGGATTTGATGAATTAATAGGATTTGACTGGGAAAAAGGAGCATTAAAAGAATAATTAATTCAATTTACAATATTAAATTTAAAACAGGGGGTTAAATTAAATCTTCGAGTTATGGAATAACAGAGCTGTTTAATTCCACATATCTCATGGATACATGGAGATGGCCCCCTTAACATAAAAAATAAATTTTAGGTGATAAAATGAAATATGCTTTTTTCCTTGGATGTATTATGCCGAATAGATATGCAGGGGTCGAAGCTGCTACAAGAACTGTTATGGAAAAATTAGGTGTAGAATTAGTAGACATGACAGGTGCATCATGCTGTCCTGCACCTGGTGTATTTGGTTCATTTGACCAAAAAACATGGTTAACTTTAGCTGCAAGAAACCTCTGTATCGCAGAAGAGATGGGTGTCGATATAGTAACCGTATGTAACGGATGTTATGGTTCATTGTTTGAAGCTGCTCACTTGTTGCATGACAATAAGGAAGCTTTAAACTTTGTAAATGAAAAACTCGATAAAGTTGGAAAAGAATACAAAGGCAATGTTAAAGTTAGACACTTTGCAGAATTGATCTACAACGATATTGGTGTAGACAAAATTGCTGAAAAAGTTGAAAGACCATTAAACATTAACGTAGGGGTTCACTACGGATGCCACTTCTTAAAACCAACTGATGTAAAACATTTAGGAAGTGCTGAAAGACCTGTAATGTTGGATGAAATTGTAGAAGCTACAGGTGCAAAATCAGTACCTTATGCAGACAAGATGATGTGCTGTGGTGCTGGTGGTGGAGTTAGAGCAAGAGAATTGGAATTATCCCTCGATATGACAAATGAAAAAATTGAAAACATGATAAAAGCTGGTGCAGATTGTACAGTAAACGTATGTCCATTCTGCCATTTGCAGTTTGACAGAGGACAGATTGAGATAAAAGAAAAATTCGGAAAAGAATACAACTTCCCTGTTTTACACTTAAGTCAGCTCTTAGGTCTTGCAATGGGAATGGATCCAAAAGACTTGGCATTAAGTGTTCACCAAATCTCAGTTGATCCATTATTGAAAAAAATTTAATTGGATAAATATTTTTATTTATTTTATTTATATTATTTTTTAAATTTTAATTTTTTTAATTTTCTAGTGATTTTGTCGTATCCAATACGGTATAGCTTATTTTTTCTTTGTTTAATGATTTAACTACTTTTTCAGTCATTTTTCCAGTAATTAGCGCTATAACATCACATCCTCTATTACATGCAGTCACTATACCTTCTGAAACTGCAAATTTTATATCTGGATGAAGCCCTAATTTTTGAGTTACAACGTTTCCCACAGTTCCCATCGTGGCTATAACTGCATCTTTGTTTTCATTTAATATTCTTTTAATTAAATTGTAATTTACGTTTTTTGAACCTCCTTTTACTTTTGGAGGTATTTTTAATATTGTTACTTTTCCTTTTGGAATATCTATAAAACCTTTTATTTCATGGATTGCAATATCTTCTCCCTTTTTGCCTCCTTCAAATACCTTTGCTGTAGCTTCTGATTCTGTAGTTTTTGACGCACAGATAAACCCTTTTTTCATGTATAAATATACTTTATCCCCTTCTTTCAAATCTTCGTCAGCAATTGCGGGCCAAATATCTTTATATCTGTAAAGATCCTGGTTAACATTACTTAGGTAGTTTTTAAACTCTGAAATCCATATCTTTAATGCCTGCATACCCTTGTCTGTAATTACATATTCTCCCCTTCCCCTTGATTTAATATATTCTTTTTTTAGCAGGTTTCTTATGTGTTCAGATACCCCTTGGACTGTTATGCCCAAAACTTCTGCGATTTCTTTCTGCTTTATGTGTGGCTGCTTCCTAACGATTTCTGAAAGTATTTGAAATTCTGTAATATTTCTCTTTTTCATAATCTCACCGAAGATTAATTAAGAAGTTTTTATTATATAATTATTAATATTATAGTTAGATAATTATGTTATGTGGTGATTTTATGGTTGATATTCTTTTAGTAAATGATGATGGGATACATTCAAGTGGTTTAATGATATTAAAAAACGTTTTAACTAATGAACTGAATGCAAATGTTACCGTTGTAGCACCTACAAACCAACAAAGTGGTATTGGAAGAGCCATAAGTCTTTTTGAACCTTTAAGGATAACGAAAACTAAACTATCGGACGGTTCTTATGGTTATGCAGTTTCAGGCACGCCTACAGACTGTGTTATATTGGGAATATATGAGGTACTGAAAAAAATACCTGATTTTGTTATTTCCGGTATAAATATAGGGGAAAACTTGGGAACTGAAATAACTACATCCGGGACGTTGGGAGCAGCTTTTGAAGGAGCTCACCATGGTGCAAAATCTATTGCAGTATCCTTGCAGGTAACAACCGATCATTTGAAATTTAGGGAAGGAGAAACACCCATTAATTTCTTAACTGCTGCTAAAATTACGGCAAAAGTTGTCAAAAATTTCATTGATTCGGAATTTCCCTGTGATGTGATTAATCTCAACATCCCTGAAAACGCCACTGAGGACACACCCATAGAAGTTACAAAATTGGCTAGAAAGATGTACACAACCCATGTTGAGGAAAGAATAGATCCAAGAGGTAGAAGTTACTACTGGATAGATGGTTACCCAATAATGGAGGAAGAAGAAGGTACGGATGTTTATGTTGTTAGAAGAAAAAATCATGTTTCATTAACTCCTTTAACTCTTGATACAACAGTGTCTAATCTAAAGGAGCTCAAGGATAAATACGAGAAGATATTGAATTTGGATAATAAATAATATATATTTGATTTCAGTTTATATTGGTTTTGGATGAAAACCCTGTTTCATGGTTTTCTCTATTTCATCAGGATTGGATTTAATTTTTTAATATGATTTTGATTAATTATCACTTTTGGAATTATATGGTGAGAGAATGTGGAAGAAATTAGGCAATTTGAAAAAGTTTTATGTGAGGACGGGGGGCAAAAAAGGAACTAATAAAATGGCGTTACTTATTGACGGACCAAACATGCTGAGGAAGGAATTTAATGTTGATTTGGATAAAATAAGAGAGGCATTAGATGAGTTTGGTGATATTGTTATTGGCAGGGTTTATTTGAATCAATACGCTTCAGATAAGTTAATTGAAGCTATTATTAACCAAGGTTTTGAACCTAAGATTTCGGCGGGAGATGTTGATGTTGAAATGGCAGTGGACGGTACTGAACTAATTTTCAACGATAATATTGATACAATCGTATATATGACAAGAGATGCGGATTTCCTTCCGGCAATTAGGAAGGCAAAAGAAAGAGGAAAAAAAATTATAGTTGTTGGGGCAGAACCTGGATTTAGTACTGCAATTCAGAACATAGCTAACCATGTTATTAAGGTTGAAGAAGATTTTGAGTTAGACAAGGAAAAATTAGAGAAGAAGAAAAAAGAAAAAGAGTCAATGAGGTCCCACCACGATAACAACAATAATAATGCCAATACCGTCAGTAACGCAGATAATAAAAATGAAGATAAAAACGAATTAAACAATAATGAAGAGGAAAAAGATTCCATATTTAAAAATAAGATCAATTGGTTGAAAAAATAATACTTATAATTTAATCTCCATTCTTTTTTTCATAGTCTTAGAAAACGCCATTGTCCCAATTGGACCACTAACTAATAGTAATAGTGCAACTGTTTCTCCAAATGACACTTCAAAATACTGCGAAAGAATAACTAAAAAAGTTGCTATGATTACAGCCATTAGGCCTTCTCCAATTAAAACATTTGATGTATTTTTATGGAATGATAGTTTTAATGAAGAAAATGCGCCAATTAAAAGAGCAAACATTGTAAAGTATATGACATACTCGTTCATAAAATCACCTATTATGCAGGACTTAAGTATTTATAGGCCCACACTATGAAGATTATTGCACCAAGTAGTACAGAGAACCAAACCCATATATTTACTATAAATAATATTTTATATATCTTTTCTCTTTTTTCAGGGTCGTTCATAATTCTTTTTATGGGATCTCTGCCGTAGTACTTCTTTCTTTTCAGCATAATTTTACCTTGTTTATTGGATAAATATACGTATCAAAGATTTGTCTCGATTTTCTAAAAGGCCTAGTTTTAAAGGATCTGCCCGCCCATATATACCTACTCAACTTCGTTGAGTAGTATCAGGTTTTGGAATCACCTGAGTGAAACGAAGGAGAGCTACAAAAATCACTTCGTGATTTTTGTTCAATCCAAGCCTTTTTCTAAAAGGCTCGGGTTGAAAATTTATTAATCTAGTCCCATTCTAAATAAATACATGGTTGTGGTAGGGAGCTCCCTTCTTAAAATTCTAAGTTCTGGTTTGTATATGTAAAGTATTTTCTCCTCATTGAACATATCCAATTCCTTCCCCAATATTTTAGAAACCACTTTAATCTCTTCTTTCCCTTCTACTTTTATAGTTCCACATTCTAAGGATGAATCGAATTCTAAAGTTATAGGTATTTTTAAATTTTCACTTGCTATTTCTTTTAATAGTTCGAGCTCTCTTTTTTTTATTCTGTGTCTCTGGCCATTTACAATTACGTAAGGTTTTTCTTCTTCCAAAAGTTCTTTTAAAGTTTTTCTTCTAAAATTGGTATTTAAATTATGCAAAAATTTATTAATTGAATATCTTTCATGGTCCGGGTTTATATTCGGTTCCATACTCATAATTTCACTAAAAAAGAGTATTCAATAAATAATATAAATAGATATCTAAAATAAAAACTTAATAATTAATTAGTCGTTCTATAGTAAGTAACGTTTGACTAACGTGAGCTCACCTGCTCTGACTAATTATAAATGTACTTAACATTTCTCAGAACGACGCGATTATTCGCCATATATCATCATGAGGCTTCCTATGAGGTCCCCTTCTTTAACTTCACCATCTTTTATGGCAGTAAATGTTGCATATTCAGCACTTCTTTCTGAGTCAGATGGTACTGGTATTTCTTCACCAATATATATTGTATTTCCTATTATGTGCTGAGCGTATACTGAAAGGATAACAAAAGCTTTTGCTGGAATGTCTATTTTTTTTATTTTAACAGGTTTTGTTTCACCTGCTTTAAATTCTACGCTTTCAGCTGCAATAATTTGGACTTTTTTAGCAGCAATTTCTAATTTGAATTCTCCAGTAGGCTTCTTTTTTTCTTCTATATGTTCTTCGATCTGTTTAATTTTTCCGGTAATTCGGAACATATATAACCACCGTTTGAATATCCCCTAAGGGAAGTTGGAAATCTATTTTTTATACAATTATGCTTCTTCCCCAGATTCTTCTCTGGCATCTATTCTTGCTTTTATCATCTTCAATCTGAAGAAGTTTTCTCTTTCCAATTCATCCAATCTCATGGATATGTACTTTCTAGTTTCTTCCATTCTAGGAATTACGACGTATTCAAGAGCATTAACTCTTCTTTTTGTAGTGATGATTTCTTCAGCAAGTAACTTTATTGAAGTTTCTATTTCTGCAAGTTCTGCGATTAATTCCAAAGCTTCTTCAAAGTTCTTTGCAGCTTCATCTAATTTTGATGATACGCCGTATGGGCTGTAACCTCTGCTGGACATGTCTCTTCTAACATTTTCAATCTCGAATACTGGAACAGTTACACCCATAATGTTTCTTGTATCTTTATCCAGGTTGATATTGTCATTCTTAGCAGCGAATGATGCTTCTTTTACTGAAAGGGTACCCATAACTGCTTGAGCGGTTATTAGATCTTTGTATGCTTTTTCGAGAGCGTTATTTACTTTATCTCTTATACCTGAAGCCTGATCTATAATCTCAAAAAATTCCATTATGAGGGCATCCCTTTTCTGTTTCAAAAGTTTGTGACCCTTTTGAGCCAGTTTAATTTTGTTTTTTAGTTTTAATAATTCCATCCTTGTAGGGTTTATTTGTGCCATATTATCCCCCTAAAATTGATAAATTGGTGAAATCAAAGATTTCACAGTCCTATGCTCCTCCTCATTTCATGAGCTCAGGACTAAGAAATAATTAAAATAAAAAGATTTAGAGAATTAATTCTTGTTTATTTTCTGTATTTTGGGTGGTATTTCTTAATTAAATCATCTGAAACTCTCTTCAATTCTTCTTCTGGTAATATTGTGAGTAATTCCCAGACTAAGTCGAGTGTTTCTTCAATACTTCTGTCTTCGTCTTTACCTTGTGTAACCAATTTCTTTTCAAATTCATCTGCAAACTTCAAGTAAGCTCTATCCCTTTCTGTTAAAGCTTCTTCACCGACAACTGCAACTAAGTCCCTTAAACCTCTACCTTCTGCGTATGCAGCGTAAGCTTGGTTAATGACTTTTGAGTGGTCTTCTCTTGTTTTACCTTCGCCAATACCGTTACCCATCAATCTTGAAAGTGATGGTAAAACATCTACTGGTGGGTATATACCTTTCCTGTGGAGCTCTCTTGAAAGAACTATCTGTCCTTCGGTAATGTAACCCGTCAAGTCAGGAATTGGGTGTGTGATATCGTCGTGAGGCATTGTTAAAATTGGAATCTGGGTTACGGTTCCTTTTCTACCTTTAACTCTACCTGCTCTTTCGTAGAGTGTAGCCAAGTCTGTATACATGTAACCAGGGTAACCTCTTCTTCCTGGAACTTCGTTTCTTGCTGCTGCAATTTCCCTTAAAGCTTCACAGTAGTTTGTCATATCAGTTAAGACAACTAAAACGTGCATATCTTTTTCGTATGCAAGGTATTCTGCTGTTGTTAAAGCAAGTCTTGGGGTAATAATTCTTTCAATTGCAGGGTCGTTTGCCAAGTTGATGAAAACAACAGCGTTTTCTAGAGCTCCTGTCTTTTTGAATTCTTCCATGAAGTAGTTTGCTTCTTCGTTTGTAATCCCCATTGCAGCGAATACTACCGCAAACTGTTCTCCTTCTCCTCTAACTTTTGCCTGTCTTGCAATTTGTGCAGCTAAGGTGTTGTGTGGTAAACCTGAACCTGAGAAGATAGGTAACTTCTGACCTCTAACAAGTGTGTTTGTACCGTCGATTGTTGAGATACCGGTTTGAACGAAAGCGTTAGGTGGGTTTCTTGAAACTGGGTTTAATGGGTAACCGTTAATGTCCAATTTCTTTTCAGGGATAATTTCTGGACCGCCGTCAATTGGTTTACCTGCACCGTTGAAAATCCTACCTAACATTTCAAGGGATACTCCAATTTTTGCGGTTTCTCCTGTGAATCTAACTTTTGTTTCGTTTGTGTTCAATGCGGTTGTACCTTCGAAAACCTGAACAACAGCCATATTTCCTCTAGCTTCTAAAACCTGACCTGTCCTCTTTTCTCCATCTGGGGTGGTAATTTCTACAATTTCACCGTATGCTACTCCTTCAATTTTGTCAACTACCATTAAAGGACCAGCTATTCTTGAAACTGAGGTGTACTCAATACTTTTATCCATAGCGTCCATGATAACCCTCCATAATATTTCAAAATTTAAATTATAAAGGTTGTATTTATTTAATTAAAGCATTTAATTCGTTTTCTATCTTTTTCAAGATTTCTGGGGCTTTTTTGTTTAGGAACTCATCTTCTGGAACATATTTCATTCTTGCTATATCTCCTTTAACTGGGATGTTAGCAATTGCAGCTGGGTCAACACCTTTTGATACTGCATCTAAAGCTTTTCTGTATAACGTCATAATTACTTTTAACATGGTGTACTGTTTCATTGGTGAACAGTAGCTATCTACATCGCTGAATGCATCTTGTTGTAAGAAGTCTTCTCTCAGCATTCTTGCAATTTCCAAGATAACTCTTTCTCTGTCAGGTAATGCATCAGGACCAACTAATTGAACAATTTCTTGCAATTCAGCCTCTTTCTGTAAGAGGTTCATAGCTTCGTCCCTTAATTCTCTCCAGTCGCTTCCTGTGTTCTCATTCCACCAGGATGCGATATCGTCGATATATAATGAATAACTCTGTAACCAGTTGATAGCAGGGAAGTGTCTTCTTCTTGCTAAGTTTGCATCAAGAGCCCAGAATACCTTAACAATCCTTAAAGTGTTTGATGTAACAGGTTCTGAGAAGTCACCACCAGGTGGTGAAACAGCACCAACAATACAGATAAATCCTTGCTTGTCATCGGAACCTAAACAGTTAACTCTTCCAGCTCTTTCGTAGAACTGTGCAAGTCTTGAGGCAAGGTAAGCAGGGTAACCTTCTTCCCCTGGCATTTCTTCCAATCTTCCTGAAATCTCTCTCATTGCCTCTGCCCATCTTGAGGTTGAGTCTGCAGTTAAGAGAACACCGTATCCCATGTCTCTAAAGTATTCTGCAATTGTAATTCCTGTGTAAACTGATGCTTCCCTCGCAGCAACCGGCATGTTTGAGGTGTTTGCAATTAAAACAGTCCTATCCATTAACTTGTTTCCTGTTTTAATGTCTTCCAAGTGTGGGAATTCTTCAATAACTTCAGTCATCTCGTTTCCTCTTTCCCCACATCCGATGTAAACCACAACGTCAACATCTGACCACTTAGCAAGCTGGTGCTGTGTAACAGTTTTACCACTTCCGAATGGACCAGGAATAGCTGAAGTACCTCCTTTAGCAAGACCAAAGAATGTATCTTCTACCCTCTGACCTGTAATTAATGGGATAATTGGTGGCAATTTTCCTTTGTGTGGTCTTGGCTTTCTTACTGGCCACTTTTGCATCATTGTAACTTCTTTATCTCCGTTTTCTGTTTCAATAACAGCAACGGTTTCTTCTACGGTAAAGCTTCCTGATTTTATTTCTTTTACTTTACCGTTTACACCAACTGGAACCATTATTTTGTGGATAATGGATGGGGTTTCAGGTACTGTACCTATAACGTCTCCTTCGCTAACTATATCCCCAACGTTTACGGTTGGTGTGAAGTCCCATTTTACATCCCTTGGTAATGAAGGAACATGTACACCTCTTGGAATAAATATTGATCCAGTTTCGGTTTCGATTGCAGTTAATGGCCTTTGAATACCATCGTACATCGCTTTCATCATACCAGGACCGAGCTCAACTGAAAGAGGAGCTCCTGTACCTTCAACTGGTTCTCCAGGTTTTATACCTGCAGTTTCTTCGTAAACTTGAATAACAGCTTTATCATCTTGTAACTGAATAATTTCTCCAGTTAATCCTTCGTTACCTACTCTAACCACTTCGTACATTTGTGAACCTTTCATTCCTTCGGCAACGACAACAGGACCAGATATCTTTATAATCTTACCTAAAACCATTTTTTTCACCTCAGAATTCTTACTTAATATCGACTCCAACTGCTTTTCTTACAAGAACTCTAACTGGGTCGTGCTCTCTTACTATTGGGCCGTTTTTATCTGGAATCTCTACAACAACTTTTTTTAAATTTGATATGATATCCCTAATTTCTTCACCGATTTTTTCAGTGGTTATTATTAATCCGATATCATCCTTATTTTCAAGTTCTTTAAGGGCCTTTATGGCTTCTTCACTATTTTTAACTTCGTAAACGTCTTCAAGACCAGCAAGTCTGAATCCAACAGCGACATCTGGACCTCCAACTACTCCAATTTTCATATATATCCCTTTATGGATTTTTTATTCAACCAACAATTCCCTAATTTGACTGGCAGGCAATCCTTCGATTTTACCTTTTATTATTATTTTCAAGTTTCTTACTTCCAATTCTTTTGAAGTTATCAATCCAATTATTGGTCCAACACCAAATGGCTGTCTGAGTGATAACCTTCTACCCAGTTCTACCAGGTATTTGTCAAGGGCCTTTTCAAATACATATGTAGTTTTGGCCTTTTCAAATTCTTCAAGATTGTCGGTTAGTATTGAAGCATACTTTGTGCCTTCCAAGGAACTTATAACACCTTCAATGGATTCGGCATCTGCAAGTTCCTTTAATTTCCAAGGTGCAAGTTCGTATCCAAAATCTGTTATATATTCTGAGATAATTTCTGATGATAAACCGTCTGCCTTACCCTTTAATATCATCTTTAAGTTTTCGATGTCTATCATAGTTCCAACGAATTCTTTGAACAAGTCTTTCTCAGTACCGTCAATACTTATATTTTTCCAGAGCTCGCCAAGAACGTATTTATCCAGTGACATTTCAAGTGAAGTTAACTTACCGGTTTGTTCGTATTTTGATAACTCATCTGAGAGTATGTGAGCGTATTCAGTCCCTTCTAATCCACTTACAATTTCTTCAATGGTTTTTGCTTCACTTAGCTCCCTTAACTTGCTTTCAGGGATGGTGCCAAGTGGTATAAGCAATTTGAAGGTTTCTTCTGCGTCTAATCCAACGTACTTGGCTCTTAAAAGCGTTTTGATGTTTTTTACATCAAATTTCTTTTCAAGCAATTTTAATATTTTTTTTGCACTGTCTGGAACAATATTTGATAGTGTCTTGTAAATATGAGCCAAATGAATGTTCAATGCCTTTTCAACAATAACAGAATCACTGGATTGATTCATAACTTCAGAAAGGTATGGACCATAATCTGTGTCTTCTAAAAATCCTATAAGATCAGTTATTCCTGTAGCTTCTATTAACTCATTTAATTTATGCTCATTTAATAATCTGGACTCCATACTTCTTACTCTTGCATTAACATAGGCAAATGGGGCGGTTTCTATCAAATATCTTATTAAGAATATAATAATTACTAAAAATATGGTGATACCTGCCAATACCAACAATGTCATAAATATATTGGTTGGCAAACTTGCAATCTGCGTTACTTGTGTCAGTATTTCCATTTAGAATCACCTTTAAAATAACATCTCTGCTATTTTTGCCCTTATTGCCTCTGAATTCCTATCAAATACTGATTCTAAACTGTTGTCACATACTTTCAATTGGTCGGCGGTTTTTATAATACATCCACCTACGATATCCACTGATTCTCCTTTCTTTAAAATTGTGACTTTTTTCAACACTTCTTCCATTTCCTTTTCAATAGCCCAGATTGTTGAATCATCAATTAATTCAAAATCTCTTTTGTTTAAGTGTAGTGTTAATTCACCGCCACCAACGGATATTACTCCATTGATGATTAATTTTAACAATATATCCTTATAGCTCTCTTTTTGAGGTAATTTTAACATGTCTTCCTCTAATTTTTCAATAGCCATTTTAAGAATATTTTCTCTTTCTTCAAGTGATTTTCTTTTTGCGGATAATTTAGCATCGGCTATTATTCTGTTTTTTGCCATTTCAGCTTCTTTTTCTCCTTTCTTCAATATATTCTGTTTTCTTTTTTCAGCGTCCATCTTTGCCTTCTCTAAAATGGAGTCAGCCTCTTTCTGAGCTTCTGATATAATTTCATCAGCTTTCTTTTTTGCATCGTCCAATATTTTGGAAGTTATTTTTTCCGCTCCCATTATTTCCACCTTGCAGAATTAAGTTTATTAAAAAGTAAGGATAACAAAAGTTTTTACTTTTGTATCCCTTCGGTACGATGACCTTAAATGTTTAGTATACGTTCCTTAGAACATGATACCGAGCATTATTAAGATCGCGATTAACAAACCGAAGATAGCGAATGTTTCTGGCATAACTGCTAAAACAAGACCTTTACCCATAGCATCTGGATCTCTTGCAGTAGCTCCAATAGCACCAGCAGCGGTAATACCCTGACCGATACCTGAAAGACCTGCGAAACCAACTGCTAAACCAGCACCAAGTGCAGCAATTGTTGATACACCAGGACTACTGAATACACCAACTAACAACAAAATAGCTACTAATAAACCATAGATAGCCTGGGTTTCTGGAAGAACTGAGAAGACCATAGCTTTACCAAAGATACCTTCGTCTTCTGCAACTGCTCCTAAACCTGAAGCTGATGCGATTCCCTGACCGATAGCAGATAAACCTGCTAAACCTGTACCAATACCTGCTGCGAGCATTGCCCAGTCTGGTGCGGTTTTAAAGACGAATAAAATCAAGATAGCTACCAAGAATCCATATAAACCCTGGGTCTGTGGAAGAGCTTGGAAAACTATTGCAGTACCGAATTTGTTAGGGTCTTCTGCTACAACTCCAGCACCACTGGCACCAGTAATACCTGCACCAATACCAGAACCTAAACCTGCGATACCTACTGCTAAACCTGCTCCTATTGCTCCAAGTAATAATGGGTTTTCAAATACCATTCTTCATCACCTCATTTTATCAAGAATTTAAGAGTATTTGAGTTTATTTGGTTTTATATTATTTTATATTATTTTTGATAAGGTATCAAAACTTTTGTAAAATTTTATTTGAATTATAGGGAAGTATATTCCCTCTTAGCTTTGAATGGAGTGAATTTCTTTCCTCCTCCTTCATAGAACTGTCCAAAGAACTCAACGTAGTGTAACCTTAGTGAGTGAATAAATGAACCTAAACCATTCATCACAAAGTTGAATGTATGACCTACTAAGAGCATTGCAACAGCTAATACTACACCTATTACAGGTACGCTGTCATTTAGCAATCCTGCCATAATGTTGATAGCCATGGCAAGACCACCTGTGGCCAAACATAAAGCCAAAAGCCTTGCATAGGATAAAACGTTACCTAAAAATCCGGTTATATCCATTGCTCCAAGACCGGCATCCAATATGCCGCCGTTTGAGTATCCCTTAATTATACATAGGAGGATTACAATTCCTACGGCAGCTCCGATTAACATGGAGTTTCCAATTCCTAAGCCCACTGCAAGAGCCAATATTAAGAATAACCAGATACCTTGGTTGAAAAATGCTTCTTTAAATCCACCGTTTTTGAGATTTTCTTTAAACCCTACAAATAAACCAATGAATAAGTGTATAATACCTACAACTACGGAGAATAGCAATATTGCCATTGGACCATTATTAACTGATATGTTTCCAAGATTAAGCAGTGGATTTGAACTGCTTATGTACAAGCTTTCTCCAAGTGGGTTTACAAGAGCAAATGCAGTATTATAGACATTAAATCCAAGGAACTCTTCGGTAAAGTTTCCTAAATAACCTCCGGTCAAAACACCGAAGAACATGGTTGAAATTCCTGATAATGTTAATATGTATCCTAAATTGTAAGCTCCTTCACTAGCTTTACCTAACTTTTTCCAAAGGACAAGCCCAACAAGTGTTAATAAAAAACCGTAAAATGCGTCTGTAAGCATAATACCATAGAACATTAAAAATCCTGGCATTATCATCATTGTAGGATCTATTTCGTTATACTTAGGAGGAGCAAACATTTCAGTTAACATTTCAAATGGTTTCACTGGTTTCGGGTTGTCTAACATTACCGGTATTTTTTCTTCAGGTTCGTCCGGATTTGTTATTTCCACAACTGCGTAACCTTCAGAAGCAGTTTCTATTATTTCTTTTACCTTGTCTGAGTATTTTACGGGGACCCATGCTTCAAGCATGTAGCTCCTATCTGTTTTACCGCATAATGAGTATGCTTCAGCTCTTTCCTTTTCGATTTCAAGGATTTCATGAAGCACATAAACGTCGTCTTTCCATTTTTTAGATAACGCTCTTAATTTTTCTAAAATAGAGTTAATATTACTTTCAATTTCTGAAAGTTCTTTTTTGGTATTTTCAAGAACTTCTTTTGGAGAACCTTCAACACCAGATATATCGAATCTTTCAAAGTTGAATTTTCTCAATTCTGTTCCAACTGCATCACTGTATTCTTTTAGTGTAGCTACTATTACTGGAACTTTTTCACTATCACTTTCGTCTTTAACAGTATTTCCTTTAACAACTTGAACATAGTCATTGGTTACTTCAGATAATGAAGCTTCGAGCTCTGTAAGATTTTCCTTTGGAACCATCCCAGATACAATGTATGTGTAAACACCTTCTCCGAGATAGGATAAATCTAAATCAAAATCAGTCAAGTATTTAACATAATTTTTTAAGGTTTCCAAAGTGCCTTTTCTGTTTTCTAGTTCACTTAACTTTTTAGCAGGTTCTGTTACTTCTCTTTCAACTTGACTTATAACATTTTCAACATAAGATATAACTTCTTCAGCTGATGAGAATGATAATTCTTTTTTATCTGGGATTTCTGGGTTTAATATTCCAGACAATCCTTTCTTTTCTTCTTCAGTTACGCTCTCGAATAAATCGAGAAACCTACTAACTTTTATTATTAATGAAGCAGCGTTTCTACCATATTCTGCAGAAGAGGACGGTGACAACAACGTGCTCCACTCTGGGTCTTCTATTTTTGTAGACAGGTCGGATAATTCTACCAACCCGCTTTCGTGGAGACTCCTCACTACAGAATCCATCTTTTCATCCAAAATCACTGCTCTCAATTTGCCCATCCTTGCAGGTCTCACCAAAACCACCTTTATATTTTAAATACGAGCCAGAAATTTTCATCCAAAGCTGGATTAAATCCCCCCATATATTTATTAATTTTTGATGAAACTCAAACCTTTCTGTCATGCAAAACATTCTGTTGAACAAACTCAAGGAGTTTGTAACTTCTATAGTTTTGCTATTTTCCAATCTTTGATTAGGGAAGGTCTGATCCAAAGCTTACTCAAAAAATCTTAGGGATATGAGTTAACTAGCTTTGATTAATCTTATTATATATATTTCTTATAATACATGTAATTTTAGCTGTAACACGTTATATTGAAATAATCTCTACTATACTTTTAAAGTTCATTAGAGCTCTAAAACGTCTTCTAGCTTAATAGATAATATTTTTACTTTTGCAATTGATGATATTTCGTGGATTTCTTTTTCTTCTTTTTCTAATATTTCTTTTGCAATATTTTTAGCTTCTTCTTCAACTTTTAATATTTTGTTTTTAACTTCAGCTTCAGCTTCAGCTTCAGCATTAGCTATTATCTTTTTACCTTCTTCTATGGCATTTAACTTTATTTCTTCTGCCTTTTTCTTTGCTGCGTCTATTTCATTTATAGCTTCAATTTCAGCATGCTTTATTTCCTTGATGGCTTCTACAGCACTCACAGAAATACCTCCTTAAAAATAGCTTAATCTATCATGTAGGATATTCCTATATATAATTTTCTTTTTAAATTCATTTATAATGAATAATCATTATAAATTATTGAGTACATGCCAAATTAATGGATTTAAAAGAATATAACCTATTATAATGTCTTAATATTTAATAGTTTGAGTAATATCATCAAATATAAAATTTAGGTTAACAATAATTAGAATAATATAATTTAGATAAGTAATTGATATAATATAGTATAACACAGTGATCAAACAAATTGATAACACAGTAAAAAAATACAGATCAGAATAAGAATCGAGAAAAGTGATAATTATAAATTAGATGTATTTCTGATGTGAATATATTATAGAGGGTATTGTAGCTATTGCAGTACATGTTTCCAGGGAAACACCTTTTTCTGTTATATCTAGCTGATATTCTCCGAGCTTCATTATGTTCTTTGGTAGTCCATGCCTTCCAAGCCCTACAAAAATCCCACAAGGTTTTTTTAATAGCAATTCTGCTACCTCTACAGGTTTTATGGTCTTTTTTTCATCAGGTTTTGATGTTGAAGCTATAGGTATTCCCAGCTGAGGTTGGTATTTATCTATTATTAAAAATCTGTTTTTTTCAATTAATTCCCTTAGATAGGTTCCTGAACCTCCTATAGTGGTTTCTATTGATACAATATCTTCTTTTTTACATGGAAAATCCATTATAGCTAAATTGCAGTCAAATGCGTAACAGATTGGTGCAGCTCTTGCAATGGCTCTCTTGTGAGCTTCGTGCCATCTAGTTTTATCGTATGAGTTGTATAAAATCAAAGTCATTCTTTTGAAATGTTTATCGCCCTTCATGATTTCACATCGTTAGTTTTAAACCATAACAAAAAAGAGAAAAAACGGATATAAAAATATAATCAAAGTAATATAAAATTAAAATTTAAAAATGGTTAGTTAAAAAAAGTTATTTAATTATTGCTGTTTTACAAATTTCTTTGCAATATCCATAACATTTTCAGATATTACATACTTTGTATTGTCCTTTAGAACTAATGAAGTAACGTCAAGGGCCTTGTACAATTGTGCTTCATCCTTAAAGTATTGCTGTGCAGCTTCTGCAACTATTTTTATAGCTTTTGCCTGACCTTCGGCTTCAATTCTTAAACTCTGTGCTATACCCTCGGCTTTTAAAATTTTACTCTGTTTTTCACCTTCTGCTTCCAATATTGCAGCTCTTTTTAATCTTTCAGCCTTCATCTGCTGAGTCATAGCATCCTTAATATCCTTAGGTGGTTCTATCTCCCTAAGTTCAACTTTCTCAACCCTTACACCCCAGGCATCTGTGTCTTTATCCAATGTATCCAAAAGCTTAGAGTTTATATACTCCCTCCTATCCAATACCCCATCCAATTCCATACTACCAATTATTGCCCTTAACGTAGTCTGTGCAAGATTAATAATAGCATATTCGTAATTTTGAACTTCCAACAATGCCCTATCTACATCTACGACCCTATAGTAAATTACTGCATCTATGGTAACCGCTGCATTATCCTTTGTAATCATCTCTTGTGGCGGTATATCGATTACTTTAGTCCTTACATCCACCTTTATAGGAACGTCAATAAGTGGTATAATAATATTAACCCCAGGTTTTAATATCCCTGCAACTTTACCTAGTCTAAATATTAAGCCCATTTCATACTGATTTACTATAACTACTGATTTTATTAAAATATACATGACAATTAGGCCTACTATTATCCAAAACCAGAACATAATACCCCCTCTTTAGTGTTGTTGATTTATTATTAACTATATGGATAATATACTATATAGTTATTAGCTGTTACTCGGTATGGTTTGTATTTATCTTTTCGACAACCAATGATACCCCTTCAATACCTACGATTTTAACTTTATCGCCTTTTTTCAATGGTTCTTTTGCTTTAATGTGCCATTTTTCATTGTCTATTGTGATAAGACCATAGTTTTGTTCATCTAAATCAGATCCCAATATGAGCTCTCTTCCAACAAATTTTTCAGCTCCAATCTTTATATCTTTGCCTACTCCATATACCGCCCTATACAGTGCATACACCGTAATAACCCCTGAGACTATCGCCATAGGAAGAGCCATTGATGGAAATATCAATAAAAATACGCCGTATATTATTAATGCAATACCTGCTGCTGGAAAGTAGAGTCCAGGTGTAATTACTTCAAAAAGTATTGCAATTAGTCCCAAAAGTATCATTAAATATCCCAGTTCCATAACCCACCTTCTTTTTTCAGCTGTACCTCTATTTTATATTTATACATTCTTATCTATTATATTCTTATCCTTAAGAATTTTTACAATTTTCTCGTGAATGAAATTAATATCTCCGCTATCAACCTTAACAACAATGAAATCGTCTTTAGGTTTAAATATAAAATTCGAGTTTGCAAGTTCTAAATATTTTTCTCTGATTTTTTTTAAGAATTCTCTTTTTTCAAATACTTCTTTGCTTCTATGTTCCATCCTTTTCATGGCTATTTCTAAGTCAACGTCCAATAAAATTACCACATCAGGTCTTTTTGCATGCTTGTTTATCTCTAAAATGTAACTTTCTTCAATTCCTTGGGTAGATTGATAGACTAAAGAAGAGTACACGTATCTATCGCAAATAACATGACCTTCTTTTAATTTCTCTTCGATTTTTTTAACATGTTCAATTCTATCTGCAGCAAATAGTAATGCCAGAGTCTCTTTTTCACATTTTTTACCGCTTAAGATTTTTCTTATGAGTTCCCCAATTTCTCCGTTTGTAGGTTCGCAGGTGTATGTGCCATTTAGTCTTTTAGCCAATAATTTCGCCTGTGTGGTCTTTCCACTGCCATCGATGCCTTCAAAAACGATAAATTTATTCACTTTTTCACCGAAATTATATTCTGTGCCTGATTTTGTTGAAATACAACAATCTTATTCTTAATATTTCTTCTTTGATACTCCATGTAGTGTAATTTTCCATTTCTTCTAATATTGGCAGTATTCTTTCCAAGATTTTACTATCTTTCTGGCCGTATTTTTTCAATGTTAAGAGTGCCTTTAAAACTACTGACTCGTCTCCGTCCTTCAAGAGTTTTATTATCTTTGGGATAGCGTATGTTACTAATTCTGGATCTATTTTGGACAGTATGCCTAAAGCAGCGTTTTTAACCCTCCAATGTGGATCATCCAGTTTTCTTATCACGTAATTTAAGTATTCAAAATGTCCCTCATCAATGAAATCTCCTAAGGATTTCAATGTTTCCACTCTAACTACCCAGTCGCTATCTTCTAACAATATTTCAATTTTTCTTATTTTTTCAGATACGGTTTTACTTACGTCAATGCGAGCGCTTGAGTTTAATCTATTGAGTATGTCTTCAATCATCTCTGAAATAAGTGGATTTTCTTCATTATTTGTTAAACACCAATTTACTATTTCATAATGGTATTTTTCAGTTTTGCTTTTATCTATTATATTCTGTAGTATCTTGTATGCATAGGCCCTTATAAACCAAAACTCACTGTCTTTGAATTTAGAAATTATTATCATTACATTATCTATATTCTCTATATCACGAGTACTTAGTTCATATAACGCTTCGAAGGTTCCCTCAAAATCATGTTTAAGTAGGCCTATAATCTTATCCTCTGAGCTAAATGCAAGCATTTTACATTTTTCTTTGTCTATTTCAGGGCACGGATAGTCTATTTTTTTAAGTAATTCTAAAGCTTTTTCTCTTAATTGGAACATTGGGTCAAAGAGCGCAATCTTCATTAGATCTAATGTATATACATCGATTAAATTTACATTGAGTTTTGAAATATTTTCAATATGGGTTAATCCTTTTAATCTAATTTTCCAATTATATTCGTCCAAATATCCTCTTATAATAATGACTTTAAATGTCATACATTTGTTCGGTACTTTGCTTAGAGCTATATCTATTGGTCTACGTAGTTCTTCATTAAATGTTCCTATTTCATCTAAAATACATAATACATTACAGCTATCTGAATGATCTGAATATTCGCTGGTCTTTTCTATTATTTTTCTCAATACATCAGTGTTTCCTTTATTTTTTCTTGCCAGATATTTTAATATTGCAGGAAGGGCTTCAGGATATTTATTTGCATATTTATTAATATTTTCAATGGAAATTTCTTTTTTGTCCAGTTCTACGTTCAAATCGTATTTTAGTATTAGTTCTGAAACTTTGGAAACTATCTTCTTTTCATCATTAAGTGCTTCATATGCTAATATTCCCACTATTTCATCTATTTCTTTTTTTGAATCTTCTGTATTTTTTAGTATTTGGATCATTTTTCTAAGTACCATAATGAAATTTAATCTAACAAACATGTCTGAGTCATTTAAAACAATGTAGGGATTTATATGGTCTCCTAATTTCGATAATATATATAATGGGTTTTCACTTGTTTCTAAAATCAACCTGAGTAGCCACAACCCCTGAGCTCTAATAAGTCCAAACGGATTTTCAAGGGATTTTTTAATTACATCAATAGTCTCATTAGCATATTGGGGATTTTCAGCTATTGCATATCCCAAACTTACAATGTTGTTAATTTCTGAAATCCAAAGTTCTTCTTCATCATTATTCATTAGTTTTTCAACTATATTTTCTATTCTTGCCTCCTCTAACTCTAAAAATTCATTATCCACCTTATTGTAAATATAGTTCCAAGGGTTTTGAAGTTCATTTAGGAATTTAACTTTCAATGAATCTGGGACATCGTCTTTCACGAATCTTTCAATTGTGGCTAAATATGTGGATAGGTGACCATCATTTAATAATTTAAGACCTTTTTCTAAGTCATTTTTTAGTAAAAGTACTCCCAAAGAACTTACTAACGGACATTCATAATCTAAAAATGACGTGTCGTTGATCGTTTCACCAATCATATAAAGAACTGCAAGTGAAGAGAATATTAAAAGCCAGTCTTCCTCTGAATGCAGCGTCTTTTTCACATAATTGCTTAAAATACTCTTTAAGAATGGGTGGTTTTCTGATAGACTACATAGTGTAAATAAAAGTCTGGCTTTTACGGGCCTATTGAGTTTTGGCATATATAACAATTTCAAAAGTTCTTCAATGGTTTTATTATCGATTTTATGGCTATTCCTACTTATTAAAACAAAACCTGTGAGTTTTAAAATATCACTGGGGTGTGAAAGTAAGTCCCTAATGTGTTTTGGCGAATATTCTATCTCGTCAATTAAATTACAACTTACGTTTTTAATGATGTTGCATATTTCTTCCATTGTTTCGTGGTCATCGCATTCAATAATGGTTCTTGAGAAGAATCCTCCAATAATGTCGTCCATACGGACTTTTTCGGTACATAAGTCCATAATTTCAGGGATTACTGGGATTACTAAATCAGGTTTTAATGGCGATAGTTCCCAAACACTACACATTGCATGGATTCTTTTAAAGTAATTATTTGAGTATAATCTTTTGGATAGTATAATAGGATATTTTGAAATAACACTTTTTAAATTAGGTTTATTTAGTATATTATTGGCAGCATCTTCTATGGCATCATTACCACAAGTAGTTAATTTAATTAGGCCAGGAAGGACATCAAATATTATGTCAGGGTAAATTTTGAGTATATTATTAATGGCCCAAAGTATTCTTATTATTACTATGGGTTTAGGGTAGTCTAACTCTAAAACCAAGTGCTTAGCAACATATAATGCATCTTTATAGTCTTCATAGGATATATTTCCCAACGTGTTTATTGCACGAGATTTTAGGTACCAATTGTCTTGTTTAAGATCCATTATTAGTTTTTTGATATCCATATATTCCCACCCTGGAATAATTACCATACAATTATGCTATATATTATTAGGTATTTATTATTAAGTATTAAATATATTAAAACATTATGAATACTGTCATGTATAATTATAAATAATGAAAAATATAATTTTATTTTATCTTAATAATAAATATTAATCTTAAGAAATATATTTTTTGATATTTATTAGTTATGATCATATGTTGTGGTGAGATTATGAATGTTGAAATATTAAAACAAAAAATACTATATAAAATATCTGAAGACGAACTTAAAAAAAGAATTGATGAAAAAATTATGGATAATTCAGGGTTGTTAAATGAAGAGGGGGCACTGATATTAATTTCCCAAGAGCTCGGGATCGATGTTACATACGATGATGAAGACGATGAAGATGAGTATGAATTTACAATCAAAGATATTGAAGAAGGTCAAAGGAACGTAGAAGTCACTGGAAAAATTATAAGAACTTCTGAAATAAGAAAATTCCGAAGAAAAGATGGTTCTGAAGGAAAAATGGCTTCAATAGTAATAGCAGACAATACTGGGTCTATTAGGTTAACGCTTTGGAATGATAAAATAGATCTAATTGCTGGACTAAAAAAAGGGGATGTTGTTAAAATAGAAAATGCTTTTTCAAGGACATGGAACAATAGACTTGAATTAAACAGTGGTTCTGATTTAAAGATAGAAAAACTTGAAACTTATGATGAGTCAAAATATCCTGTTTTAAAGGAAAGTTATAAAATTTTAGAACTTGTCCCTAATCTTTCAGCCACTATTAAGGGAGAAGTTGTAGCATCTTATGAAAAGAAAGAGTTTAATAAAAGAGATGGTTCTTTAGGGAAGTTAAAATCATTCATACTAAAGGATGATTCTGGAAGCATAAGGGTAACACTTTGGGATGATTTAGCCGATTATGAAGTTAATACTGGAGATAAGGTTGAATTAGAAGGGTATGTAAAACAAGGTTTTAGAGGGCTGGAAATTTCTGCCAACAAAATCAATATTTTAGAAAAAGGAAGTCCAAAAGAAGCTTTAGAAGTGACTGATGTTGATATCTCAAATGTGCCTAACTATGAAGAAAAACTTGTAAATGTTAAAGGTAGGATAACAAACATCTCAGGAATTAGAAACGTGGAATTTAAAGATAGGAGTGCAGAACTTCAGGAAATTTATTTAACCGATAGTACTGGTAGATTGAAAGTATCATTCTGGGGAAACAATATAAAATTATTAGAAGATCTAAACGAAGGCGATACAGTTAAGATTACAAATTGTAAAGTTAGAACATATCTTGACAGAGAAGGGAATAAAAAAGCAGATTTAACTGTGACTTACCAATCTAAAATAATAAAAGATGAAAATATTGATGCACCAGAATACGAGAAGAAAATCTATAAAATAAAGGATATCATTGATGGAAATGTTAATGAAATAGATAAAAATAACATAACGACTATTGGAAGAGTTTATAGGGTATTTGATATAAGGGAATTTGAAAGAGAAGGGGGAACATCAATAGGAAAAGTCAGGGGCATAGTTATCGAAGATGAAACTGGAAGAATAAGAGTTTCGTTATGGGATAAGGATGCAGAATTGGATATAAAAGAAGGAGATATCGTAAAAATAGTTAATGGATATGTTAAAGAAAATGGGGAATATTTAGATTTGAATATAGGAAGAATGGGGAGAATAATAATCAACCCAAAAGATGTGGAACTTAAATCAGTTAGAAAATTCATAGCAGACCTTGAAGAGGGGGATGCCGTTGAAATTAGGGGAACTATAGTAGATTATAGAAAGCAAGAATTAATACTTTATTTATGTCCAAACTGTAGAAAAAGAACAGTTTTAATTGAGGGCGAATACCACTGTAACGAATGCGGTGAAGTTAAACCTGATGAAGTACTGGTTTCCACACTGGTTGTTGATGATGGTACCGGAAACATAAGCTGTAGGCTTTATGGAAACAATGTTGAAAAAATAACTGGTATGACAAAAGAAGACTTAAAGGATACAAATCTGGAGATTTTGGATAACCTAATCGGCGAAGAGTTTGTATTTTATGGAACATCCACTATAAGAAATGATGAATTGGAGTTCTCAGTTAAAGGCGTAAGTAAGGTAGATTTGGATAGGGAAATAGAATTATTGAAGGACTTTTAATTTACCCTCATTTTAAATTATTTTTAATCTATTGGCGATATATTTATATAGTTTATTTCAAATATCCACTAAGGCATATTCTTTTATGGATCGTTTTATAGGTAAGAAGATGGTAAATTCGACACATATATTCCCTAAGTGGGATCATATATCACGCACTGTAAATGCGTATCTACATTTATAAATATTGTATTAGTGTCGAATTACTATATTTTTATTAATAACAAAGAATTTAGGTGATTCCATGAAAAACAAGTTAGTCGTAGTTACGGGAGTTCCAGGTGTGGGAGGCACTACAATCACTCAAAAAGCCATGGAAAAGTTAAGTGAGGAAGGTATAAACTATAAAATGGTTAATTTTGGAACAGTAATGTTTGAAGTAGCCCAGGAAGAAAACCTTGTAGAAGATAGGGACCAGATGAGAAAATTGGATCCTGATACACAGAAAAGAATACAAAAATTGGCGGGAAGGAAAATAGCAGAGATGGTAAAAGAATCCCCTGTAGTTGTGGATACACACAGTACCATTAAAACACCTAAAGGTTACTTACCTGGACTTCCAGTGTGGGTTTTAAATGAATTAAATCCAGATATAATTATAGTGGTTGAAACTTCAGGGGACGAAATTTTGATTAGAAGGTTAAATGATGAGACAAGAAATAGGGATCTTGAAACAACAGCAGGAATTGAAGAACACCAAATTATGAACAGAGCTGCTGCAATGACTTATGGTGTTCTAACAGGGGCTACTGTGAAAATAATTCAAAATAAAAATAACTTATTAGATTATGCAGTTGAGGAATTAATTTCAGTTCTAAGATAAATTTTATATATTTTAACTTTTTTTAATTAATACAAATCTATAAAAAAGGGGATAAGAATGTTTGACTCTATTTTTAATGCATTTTATAGTTCAATGGATGCCATATTTATGCCCATTGTGCAGAACATGCATCCTGGAATTTCTATATTTATTATAGCGTTCCTCGTATCGTTTATAATAAACTTAGCCACAAAAGTTCTCGTTAATCAGAACAGAATGGCAGAACTAAAAAAAGAGTTACAGGAATTTCAAGTTAAGGCTAGAAAGGCATCAAAAGATCCAGAGCTCATGAAGGAGCTCCAGGAAGAGCAACAGAAAATGATGGCAATGCAAATGGAAATGATGAAAATGAGCTTCAAACCTATGATATATACATGGGCGCCTATTATAGCCATATTTGCTTATTTAAGACATGTTTATGATTTTGGAGGGGTTGTCCATCAATTAAATCCTGACTGGAATGGCGTTGTAGTTCAACTGCCGTACATTATTTCTAAAATGATTTTTGTATCATTCTGGCACTGGATTGGAGGTATTTTCTACCATGGTGGATTTGGAATCGTTTCCAATACTGCATTAGGGTGGTTAGGTTGGTACATACTGTGTTCAATGGCGACATCCATGGTTTTAAGGAAAGTTATGGGCATAAAATAAGTTCCCAAAGTGACGGGTAAATCTAATTATCGTTTTATTTTTTTAATTAGTAAAAATATAAAATTTATAGAAATTTATATTGTATTTATTTTTCATACGATATTACTAGTTTAACACCTGTGCAGGAACGACTATAATTTTAATTAAGCATATTTCCCATAAATTCTATGAAAAATTAGATATTAATAATGTAATTTTATCTAGGTTTTTAGTATATCTTAACGCACACCACAAATTTAGGTGAATTTATGAAGACTAAAACCCAACTGATAGATGAGATCATAAGCAATATAAAAACAAAATATCTAGATAGGGAAAAATTAACAAAACTCAATAAAAATAAGCTTTTTTATGTAGCCAAACAGGCAGATGGAAATTTAAAAGTAGTTCTTCCTTTTGTTTTTGGAAGAAGTGATTTTTTAAATTTAAACAAAGAGGGACTTGAAGGAGCAGCAGCTCGTATAATAGAATATATTAAGGAGGTCATAAGAAAGGGAAAATTTCCCAATCTATCCGGAAATCTAGGTAGAAGATACGAAGCTCTATACGAACCTATTACCATAATAAATTGTGATTTAAACATCGGAAGTGATCTTTGGAGGGCGGATGAGTGTAACTACATAAGTCAGGATAAAATACACCTATTACTTAGACTGATATTCGATGAAGAAAATCCAAAAATAATGGGCCGTAAAATCGATGAGTTAGCGGAGGAATTAAATGAGTTTATTCAAAAAATTCCCTATAACGACCTTGAAAAAGAAACTATTAATTTAATAAATCAGAAGGAATTGAGAAACAGTCTGGATGAATTGGGTTTGGTATCATTTATTGCCGATAACTCAAAACCTGCAAGGAGTTATACGAGAATAAGACGGCATCATAGGATAGCAGGGCCTAAAAAAGGTATTAATGTGGAATTTAAAACTCCAATGGAATTGAACCCTATTGAAGTGGAACTATTCGATGGAAATGTTATAACTGGGCTCGGAATTAAAAAAAGAGAAGTTTTTATAATAACTGGAAGAAACGCACAGGGGAAATCAACATTATTAGAAGCCATAGAATGTGGACAGGACGACCATTTAATTGGCGATGGAAGGGAGTATATTGTAACAACAAAAGACATCTCAAAGGCTTCAGCTGGGACTATGCAAATGAATGGGCAGGATATAAGTTTGTTCTTCCAAAAACTACCAAAGGGTATAAATGGAAATCCAAAAAAAGTTCATGGAACAGGCTCTGGTTCTATGACTATGGCATATCAAATACAGAAGGCACTATCGACCAAGACAGATTTAATATTAATAGATGAAGATAATTCAGCGGTGAATTTACTTGTGAATGGTTTATTGTCAAGCTGGTTTGAAGGCGTTAAACCACTTTCAGAACTAATTATGAATGAGAGGGAAAAGTTAACTTCTACGTTTATCATAGTTACCAGTAGTTTGGACCTATTAACCGCATCTGGCGATAGGGCAGTTTATCTTGAAGACCATGAGGTAAAATATTTAGATTTAGATAGTTTTAGGCGTAATTTAAGTGAATATTATTTAAAACTAAGTGGTGAATTGCATCAGTATAAGTGATTAATCATAAATTATAAATATTTGTTTTTTAACATATTATGTGTAGTAAAAATACTACATATAAATGAATTATAAAACAAAGAATTAAATATATGGAAATCCAAAGAAATAGAATATACCGTCAATAAAAGAAGTATGGTGAAATATATGCTAAAAAAACTGATATTATTGCTAACTCTGATTGTAGTGCCAATGGTATCTGCGACGGATGTTATTTTAGTAAGTGACAATCCTGCAGATTACGTGGCTGTGGAAGGTATAGCAAAGGCAGTTAATGCAACAGTAATAAAGACGCCGTGGGGCATTTTCAATGAAAGCGTTTTAGATGAAATAAAATCATTGAATCCTAATAATGTTATTGTTGTAGGGGGCCCGATGGCAGTTGTTGAAAACTACACAAAAGAATTAGAAAATATAGGAATTGAAGTTGAGAGAATTGCTGGAGAAAATAGATACGAAACCAATGCAAACCTTGTATTGAAATTTAAGCATATGTTTGGAAATGGAACTACCGTATATGTTTACCATGGAGACGATATAGCGTTGAATGGAACATTTCAAGGAATGGATAAACCACTCTTGGTATTACTTACAAATGGGGTTAATTTAACGGTAGATCCCGAAGATTTAGACCTTGAAATTGAGGAAGTTGAAGTGATGGACAGTCCACTATATAACGGTTCATTAGTAGCAGAAAAATTTAAAATGAAAGGAGCTAATGTAAAAATTAAAGCTGTTCCACAAGACGAAATAGAAGTTATGATGGAAAATAAAATCACTGCACTTAAAATGAAAATCGATCTATTGAAAAGTCAAGGAATAGATGCATCAGAACTGGAAGATAAGTTAGAAGAATTAGAAAGTATATTGGATGAAACTGAAGAAGCAATGGATGAGGACAAATACGAAGAGGCCTATAAATTAATGGTAGAACTTCAAGGAGAACAGATGGCAATAGTTGTTAGAGCTCACGAGATGGACGATGACCACTTATGAAATGCATAAGGAAACACACAATGAAATACACGATGAGCTCAATGACATCGAAGATGACCATCAAGAGATACACAAAGAGATTGGCGATGAAATCATGGATAGGAACCATGATAACCAAGAAATGCATCAGGAGATGTACACCGAAATACACTCAGAAATTAACGATACTGAAGATGACCATCAAGAGATGCACAATGAAGTGCACAAAGAGACACACAATGAGCGCGAGGGCATGGAGCATGATGGGGAGGATAATGACGATGAATAATTAATTTTAAATTATTTTTATTTTTACTGCCGGTTGTGTAAATTAGTGACAATGTGGTGACACAATGAGGGATTATTACTTTAGTTTTTGTATATCCATTATCCATTAATAACCAAGTAATGACTAAGGAAGCATTATTTAAATGCACGATTGAATCATGTTATTGCGCTAATTAACACCACCATGCAGAAGATGGATGTTGTGGGGAGCTCACAGATTAGGTTTAGGGTACAGACACGAGCTCAGAACTGTATGTATAATAGCAATTATATCCAATAATATACTATATATTAAATGTTACAATCCATGGGGTGATGAATATGCTGAAAAAATTAATGGTGCTTTTATCACTAATAGCACTATCGGCATCAGTAGTATATGCAACAGATGTCGTATTGGTAAGTGACAATAGTGCAGATCAAACAGTAGCTTTGGAAGTTGCAAATGTATTGAATGCGACAGTAGTTACTACAACATGGGGAATATACGACGAAAGCGTAATTGACGAAATAAAATCGCTTAATCCCGATAAAGTAATAGTAATCGGTGGAAATTTAGCAGTTGTTGATGATTATATTGTCGCATTGGAAAATGCGGGTTTAACAGTTGAAAGAATCGGGGGACAGACAAGATACGATACAAACGCAAATATTACATTGAGATTCCAAAATGAGTTTACTCATGCCTATGGAAATGTAACAATCTGCGTTGCTCATGGAATGGATGATATATCACTGAACGAAACAATGGCAAGAGTAAGAGACGGTCATTGTTTGGTATTACTATCAAACGGCACAAACCTATCAGTAGAACCTGAAAGATTACATTTGAGAATTAATAAAGTAGAAGTGATTGAAAATCCAGTTTACCCATACAATCACTCAGCAGTGGTAAATAGATTGAGAAATAAGGGGCTTAATGTGGCTGTTCAGAATATTCCAGAAGACCGAGTAAAATTGATGATACAAAATAGAATAAGACACATGGAAATGAAAATTGAAATGTTAAAAGAACAGGGAATAAACACCACTGAATTAGAAGAAAAATTAAATGAAGTTAATGAATTAATGAACCAAAATAAATACCAAGATGCATACCGAATAGTTTTACAGTTAGAAGGGGAACAGATGGCAACGATTAGGTTGCAATTACATGCTGGCGGTCATGGTAAAATGATGGGGAATGCAAACATGAATAATATGGGCAACATGGGAGCTCCTATGAACCACCAAAATATTGGAAATGCAGGAACTCCTGCAAACACCAACGCACCTATGAACCATCAATATGAAAATACCACAGTAGGAAATGCAGGAGCTCCACACATTAATCATCAAAACATGAAGGATGGTGGCATGATAACTGCACAACACTGATGGATTTTTTTTATTTTTTAAATTTTAATGGTGATAATTATGAAAGATATTTTAAAATTGACAGTTATATCATTAGTCGCTTCCATGGTTCTTTTAGCAGGATGCATATCTCAAAATACGGATACCCAGATGCCAGATAATCAAATACAAAATAATAATCAGGCTGATTATCATCAAAACCAGATGGGCATGGGAAAGGGAGGAATTGTAGGAAGTAATGGGGATGTAAATGTTAGCTTAATGTGTGAGAATATTGATGCACTCCCACAACAGTCAATAAGTGAGGAGGAAAAGGAAGGATTGCTTGAAATGAGAGAAGAAGAGAAATTGGCAAGAGATGTTTATTTAACATTATATGATAAGTGGAAATTACAGATATTCAAAAATATTGCTAATAGCGAACAAACCCATACTGATTCAGTAAAATATCTATTAGAAAAATACAATATCCCAGACCCAGTTGAAAGTGAAGAAGTTGGAAAATTCTCAAATCCAAAATTTGAGGAATTATATAATAATTTAGTTGAAAAGGGTAGTCAGTCAGCTGTTGATGCGTTGATAGTTGGGGCAACTATTGAGGATTTAGATATTGCTGATTTAGAAAATTGGATAAGCAAAACCGATAACGAAGACATAAAATTGGTTTATGAAAATCTAATGAAAGGTTCAAGAAATCATATGAGAGCTTTTGTTAGAATGTTAGATAGTTACGGAGCAAATTACACTCCACAATACATAAGCAGTGAAGAATATGAACAAATACTAAGCAGCTCAATGGAGAGAGGAGGAGGCCCTAACAGGTGAGATTATGAAAAAACTATTTTTTATTTTTTTTAATATATTTTTAATATCATCTTTAAGCACAATTTACGCATGGGATGACTGCCCTTATGGAATTACTGATTCGTCATGCACATTTCCGGGAAGTTGTGGGAAATACATTGACACAAACAATAACGGCATTTGTGACCACAGTGAGCCAGCTCCTACTATGAGCGGAGCTCCGTCAAACATACTGCCAACATTAACAACAAGTGAAGGAGTGATGTCCGAGGATATTATTGATAAATATGTTCCAACGCCAAGCAGTGAGTTGAAAAACTACACTATAAAACAGGTATGCGAAGAATACAACATAAGTCAGGATTGTTTAATTAATGCTTTAAAATCAAAAATAAATGAAATCAACGAAATGAGCAAGAGCTCTCCATCTGATGAAATACTGCTTACAGAGGAAATAATTGATGAATACATAACCATATCAGGAAGTGAGTTAAAGAGCTACACCATAAAACAAATTTGCGAAATGTATGGTATAAATCCAGAGGATTTAAAGAGAAATTTAGGTATAGCAGTAGATGATGATACCACATTCTATACAATTAAAAAAACCTATGGTATATCCCCATCAAAATCCAAAGAGGCAATACTTAAATGTTTAATAGATGATGGAAAAGTCGTTTTGGACACCAACAAGGTTCAAGATTCTATTGATAAAAGTAATCAATTAAAAGAAACATTAATTAATGAATTAAACGAAGATACCACTTTAAATGAAATTAAAGAAGTTTATGGATTATCCCCAACTGACCTTAAAGAAGCAATACTTAACTGTATGATTGATGAAGGAATTGTAAGTATAAACCGTACCCAAAGTATCCCTGCTAATGACGATAATTTAAATACTTCTGAATCCATAATTGATAAAATAATAAAATTCCTATTTACGGAAATAAATTTAAAAAATTTGTTTAAATTTAATTAAATTATTTTTACTCACTTTAACTTTTAATTGAGGTGAAGATAATGTATTATGGTGCTGGAAGTAATCACATGGGAGGAAATACTATGCAATCTATAACCGGACATTTTTTCGGATATGAATGGTATATAGTAATAATACTCTTGGTAGTTATTATAATAATGTTGGCATATTTGATATTTAAAAAACCAAGTAGCGATATAGAATTGGCAAAAATAGAGAAGGATACTGTGGAAATAAAAGAAACGGTTAAGGAGTTGAAGAAAAAATGGGATGAAATCGAGTGATTTTATGAATTTGGAAAAAACTGTTAAGATAGGGGATGCACTGTCTAACCCTGTAAGAATTAAAATAATTCATCTTTTGAATAAAAAACCCATGAATATTTATGAATTGGCAAAAACTCTAAATCTATCGAGACCTGTGATATATGCCCATTTAAAAAAACTGGAAGAAGCTGATTTAGTGGAAAGTGATTTAATATTGGATGAAGCTAGGGCTAAGAGAATATACAAATCAAAGGAATTTAAATTTTGCATAGACAATGATAAAATAGATGGATTTTTTAAGTGATATTAAAGTGATATTATGGATAAACTACAAACTGTAAGAAAAATAGTCCAGTCGGCATTTTTTATAAAATTTGTAATCTTATCGGCGGTTCTTTCAAGCTTCTTCTGCCTGCATTTTTGGATATATTGAGCAATTTATATTGATGGGGAGTATTTATTTTGTTCCCGTTGTAATTGTAATATCACTGCTAACAATAATTTTTGGAAGGGTATTTTGCGGTTGGATGTGTCCACTGGGTTTTATTTTTGATTTAACATATCGATTGAGGGTTAAATTATCAGGGTTAAAAAAACTTCCAGAAGTTCCAAAAAACATTCATAATAAATTAAAATACTTAAAATATGTTATATTGGTGTTATTCATCATATTAACATACCATCTTACAACATACGTCTATTGTTCAGTATGTCCTATCGGAGCTCTCACAAACTTATCTGGAACTGTCATTTCATTTGTCGTTCTCATCGGATTTATAATATTGGGATTCATATATCCTATGGCATTTTGCAGATATCTCTGTCCAATAGGGGCGTTGTTGGGTATTTTCTCACTGAAACCGGTTTTTAAATTAAAACTTAATAAAGACAAATGTGTAAATTGTAAATTGTGTGAGAAAAAATGCCCAGTTCAGATAGAGCTCACTGAAAAAATAGAACAGCATGAATGTATAAGATGCTTTGAATGTAAAAGCGCCTGTAGAAAAGATGCAGTTAAATTTGGAAGCTAATTATGAAACCCATATATCATGGTGGTTTTCAAATCCGTAGGAAAAATTAATATAAATTTTATTTATTTGTTAGCGATGTTACTTTCTCCAGGAGGTAAAACTCTAAGTATGTCTTCATCGTCCACGTTATACTCTTTAAACTCTTTTTTGAGCTCTTTAACAAGTTCTCCTTTTTTCTTTTTAAATGGTTTTAAAAGAACCCACTTCTTAAAGCTATTTTTAAGTGTATTTTGCGGTGCAGTTGTTAGTTTTTCTTCTCCACCGTATTCAACAATTCCAATTCCTAGTTCAAGAGGGACACTTCTTATGAAGTTTCTTTTACCTCTTATCACAAATGCTCCTTTTTTAAGGTATTCCCCACTTTCTGCAGTTTTTGATATTTGTTCAGGTTTTACCCAATAGACATCTGCACTACCTAAACCCAGTTTCCAGGCTTTTGAATGGGATACTGCAAATTTTGCAACTTCCTGCAAGGTATCTTCATCCACTTCTTTACCTTCTGTTTTAATGGCAGTAAATGGAGCTCCTTCCATAAGTGTGTGGAAAACTACGTCATCTTTTTCAAGGTATCTCTTTACGAGTGTTTCGTTTGTAGTTGCATCCTTACCTGCTATTACCAGATACCCGTTTATTACAGTCCATTTGAATTTTTCATACCATTTTCTCTGTTTTCTCTCTTTCTTCTTTATACTTTCTTCTTTTTCCTTGAGAGTTTCCATTTCAGTTTCTTCTTTTTTCTTTAATTTGTTAAGTTTTTCTTCAGATAGTGTTATGGCGATTTTAACCCCTTTTATCTTATTTTTGAATTTTTTAGATTTGCTGTAATAAACATCTGCGTTTTCAAAGGCATTTTTTCTTATATCGAGTGAAACATTTTTTTCTATATGCTTATTTTCGTAATCAGCCGATAGTTTTAATACAATTTCTCCGTTTTTTTCGTTTATACTTACAACTTTGCTTAGAATTGGATGTTCTTTGTTCTCCTTAATTATCTTTTTTATATCCTCCCAATCCATTTTTTCTCTTGCTGACTTCAATGTGTTTAGTATTTCATCAACTAAGGAATAGTTCGCATATATTAAATCTCCTTTTATCTGGCTTTCTTCTACTTGTTTTTCATATTTTTTAAGGGATTCAATCTGATTTTGTAGTATTCTCTCCTGTTTTTTTACCATTTTTTGTAATTTTGACTCTTCCTTTTTAATCTCTTTTTTTATTACGAATCCTGAGTAATAATCATCCAAGGCATTTAAAAACTCTTCATAGTACTTTTTTTCATAGTTGGGAGGAAGATCTTCATATTTTTTTAATTCTATCGGGCTTATGTCGTGATAATTTCCATCTTTTAGTATTATGTGGGGCTTTTTTTCGTTGAACACTTTATTAAAAAATGCCTTAGTTCCTTCAAACAATTTTTTTATTTCCTCTTCTGATGGATTTACCGTTTTTTTATCGACTTCTGCAGTTTCACATATTTCTTCTGCATAGACTCCCGCCAACCCAAATATTCTTGATACTACCCTAACACATTCTGTGTCCTTGTTTTCTTCCTTTTGGAATTCATCCTTAAAGAGCTCGTAAGCAATTGAGTATTCTAAATTAAATGGATTTAGATCTCTCTGTGGCGGGAATTTGTATATTTCCTTTGGAACTATTCTTCTCGTACTCCATCTTTCTATTTTTAATGGTAAAATGATTCTATCCTCTTTGTCGAGTATAATAACGTTTCCTTCTCCAAATAACTCGACTATTAATCTATAAAGTGTTTCTCCCCACTGAAACGTGAATATAACTATCCTATCAAAATTATGTTGCTCTATTTTTGTTATTTTTATATTATTCAAGTATTTCCTAAGTAGCATTGCAAATGATGGAGGATTTTTAGGTTTTTCACGCTCGTACTCGGTCATGGTGATGTATTTGTACTTACCAATACCTATTGCAATCTCTCTTGTCCCAACTTCAGGAATATGAACCTTTAAAATCAGTTCTTTACCATCCTGGCTGTCTATTAAAAATGCCTTATCCAATTTTCCGTTCACCACCTTTTGGAGCTCTTTTACGGCAGCATGTATGTCAATGTTGGTCATTTCTGTTTTCATAACATCACCTAGTGATTTAATGATTTTAACATGATAATTTATTAATTATAATTGCCCTTAATTGTTGATGACAAAACTTTGATTAAGAATGACTAAAATCAAGTGTTTTAAATTCCAATTATGGTAAGGATTATATAAGTATTAAAATAATCAACTATAAATTAATGTTAATCATGATATATAGGTAATGGAAACAGTGAGAGGAATTATTATGGAAGTTGAGAAAAGAATACAGGAAACATTGGCAGAAAAAGTAACCGAATTAACAGGAAAAGAAATGGAAATAAGGCTGGAAGAACCTCCTTCAATCAATATGGGAGATTATTCAACGAATATAGCATTTAGACTTGCAAAAGATTTAAGAAAGGCTCCAAAGGTTATTGCAGAGGAAATAGCTAATTCACTTGAAATTGACGGAGTGGTAAAAATTGAAGCTCTAAACGGATATATAAACTTCTTTTTAGACTACAAGGACTTTTCAAAAGAAAATGCTGAAAAAATCTTAGAAGAAAAAGAAAACTTTGGAAAAGGAGAAAACAAAAACAAAAAAGTAATATTGGAACATACATCGGCAAACCCAAACGGTCCTTTCCATATCGGGCATGGTAGAAACATGGTTATAGGAGACAGTTTAAAGAGAATTTTAGATTTTGCAGGATACGACGTTGAAACACAGTACTATGTAAACGATATGGGAAGACAGGAAGCCATTGTTGTATTTGGAATTGAAAGATTTGAACTAGACAAAAACAAAAAACCTGACCATGCCATTGGAGAGGTTTATGTAAAGGCAAACAAACTCATAGAAGAAAACCCTGAGCTCGAAGATGATATACTGAACTTGATGAAGAATTATGAAGAATCTTCTCAGAAAAATGAGGATAACGATATTGTTAAGAGATTCAAATTTGCAGTTGATTATGCTTTAAGCGGTTTTAAAGAAAGTCTGAAATCCTTAAATATCGAACACGATAAGTTTGTATGGGAAAGTGATTATGTTAGAAACGGAATGGTCAATGAAGTTATAGAAAAATTAATGGAAACAGGAAAAGTAGTAAAAGACGATGTATATAGGCTTGATCTTTCAGATTTTGGAATAGAAAAAAAGCTTGTATTGGCCAGATTAAATGGAACAAGTTTGTACTCAACAAGGGATATTGCATACCACGTAGATAAAATGAAAAACTGCGATATTGGAATAAATATTTTAGGTGCAGACCACAAATTAACAGCTGAAATGGTAAACGCATCTTTGAAACTTTTAGGTTATAAAACACCTGAAATCGTATTCTATGAATTTATATCCCTTCCAGAAGGTTCAATGAGTACCAGAAGAGGAAGATTCATAAGCATGGACGAATTGTTTATGGAAGCTAAGAAAAGAGCCATTGAAGAGATCAAAAAGAGAGGAATAGCTGATGATGAAGATGAAATCAGTGAGATAGCAAATAAAATTGCAGTTGGAGCTGTAAGATACAACATAGTTAGAATATCTCCAGATAAACCAATGGTATTTAGGTGGGATGAAGCTCTTGACTTTGAAAAAGTTGGATGCCCTGTTATCCAGTATGCTCATGCAAGATGCTGTAGAATTTTAGAGAATGCAGTTGAATCAGAAAAAGAAAACCCTGAAAGTATGGATCTTTTTAACTATGAATTAAGTGAAGCCGAGAAGATTTTAATCAAACTCCTTTCAAAACTACCAAAAATCGTTGAAAAAGCTGCAGAAGTTAGGAAACCACAGATTGTGGCAAACTATGCACTTGATGTTGCCCAGGCATTTAACAAATTCTATGGAAATTGTCCAGTATTGAAAGAAGAGGATATAATTGTGAAATATTCAAGAATAAAAATAGTAGAAGCAACAAAAATAGTTATAGAAAACACCCTGAACTTATTGGGCATCGAATGTCCTGGAAAGATGTAGGATGACTAATTTAAATTTTATTTTTTTGGTGGTATTATGGATATTGAAAGTAAAGAAAATTATGAATTACTGACCGTTAAGGTTAAGGATTTTGGTGTTATTAAAGAAGGAGAAGTTAAATTAAAACCTTTAACTATATTTTTTGGAAAAAATAATACTGGAAAAACATATATGGGGTATTTGATTTGGGGATTGGGAAATAATAATGCTAAGTATTTACTCAATATAAATAAAATTGATGAAAATTTTAAAGATAAAATATTGCCAGAATTAAAAGATATTATGGCTAATTCAAATGAAAATTTAGAAAATAACGAAATTAAAAAAAAGATAATTGAAATAAACAATTTGAAATATAAAATAAATGATAACTATATCAAACATATATTTGGAGATACTGAATTAAAAATCAATATACCTTATGGAGAAATTTCTTTAAGTAATATTGTTATTCATGGACAAGATATTATCGAAGATTTAGGGATGTGGAATATTGCAACGGCATTTATAAAATTGTTAGAAATACTATTTAAAAAACAATCTAAAAATAGAAATGGAGAATTTGAAACTATAGATTTAGATGAAGATTTAAATTTTTTGATTGAAAATATAGTTTTAAAAAAATTGACATTAGAGAGTAAAATTAGAGATAGTTTATTTATTCCAGCATCCAAGAGCGGGTTGGTTTTAGTAAATAAATATCTGGGAAAAGAGGCCATAAGTTCAACATTTGGTGAGGACAATAGAAAGTCAGAGCCATTACCAAAACCAATAGTGGAGTTTATAACTTCACTACCTGCATTTTCAGATAATTATAGTGAAAAAGTAAATGAGAAATATATTGATATTGTGGAATTTCTTCAAAATAATATTCTAAATGGAAAACTAACTTATGATAAAACTTTAAACAACATATCTTACCAACCAAATAATAAAAATATGTCCTTACCACTGCAATATTCATCATCACTGGTTGTTGAAAGTTCCCCATTGATATTATACTTGGCATATTCAAATTATATTGATGAAGGCACCCTTTTAATCGTTGAAGAGCCAGAGGCACATTTGCATCCCGATGCACAAAGGATTTTTGCACGGGCAATAACTAAATTAATCAACAAAGGCATTTATGTTTTGTTAATAACACACAGTCCATATATCCTACAACAAATAAATAATAATATGAAATTACATTATTTGGAAAAAACAGATAAAGAAAAGTTAAATGCATTTTTAAATAGACATGATTATAAAGAAGATGAAATATTAAGTCCTGAAAAAGTTGCACCATATTTATTTGTAGATAAAGGAGATGGTGCTATAATAAAAGAATTGGAAATTATAGATGATGAGGGAATTTCTTATGAAGCATTTTATCATACATTGCTTGATTTACACAATGAAACAGAAGAGTTAAGAGATTTAATTGAGGGGGATGATGGAAACTTTGAAGAATGAAATAGAGAAAATATTTAAAAAGGATTTAATATATAAACCAGAAAGAGTAGATAGCGAAGTAAAGGATAACTACACAATTGTTAAAGTTAAAGAAAATGACCCTAAGGCAGATTTTAAAGAATTAAAAATTAAATTTTCAAGAGAAATTAGAATTTTACCTATTATAATTGATAAAGACAAATACCACAATGTTTTTAATATTAAAGGGAATAAAAAATGCGAATGTGCAATTTTAGTAAAGGAAAATGATAACTATTATTTAACTCTTGTAGAAATGAAATCTACACTTAGAAATCTTAGAGTAAGTAATCTTAAAAAAATTAAAGAAAAATTTAAATGTTCTCTTTATGTATCGTTGATTATCTTAAAACTTTTTGATATAAATCCAAAAAAATTTTATGGTTTAATCCCACATCCTAAAAAAGAAACAATATCTCCAACAACCTTTGATATTGCAAATAAACATGACAGTGACGAAAGAGAATTTTTAAAAGAATGGCAAAGTTCAAAATTAGAATTTGAATGGGTATATGGTAACAAAATAACACTACATAAAAAAGAATTTAATAACGACTTTATAACTTGGAATGAAATAAACATATAATGGAAATGTGAAACAATGAAAATCCTAATTGATAATAAAGGAAAGGAAAGAGCAAAACACATCATGCATGAAAAACATGATTAAACGTGAGAAAATGGATGTTTATGAGGTTTTATTTGAAAAATGCCTGGAATATGAAGTTTTATTGAATGAAAAGAAAATTCCACTTTGGAAATTAAAAAAGGAAGATCTTGACAATGTTGATTTTGATTTGCCCTGGGAACATATACAGGATTTGGCTATTTACCTATACGAATTGAAAAGAGAACAGCAAAAGTCTAAGGAACTTTTAAAGTGCGATATTGATGAAATACTGGTGGGGATGGCTTTTTTGAAGTCTAAAAAATCAGGTTCTTTGATAAGTGATGAACTAACTGGAATAAAAACCTGTTTAAATTATTTAAGTGAGCTCATAACTGCAAGGATAAACTGTATAGCGAGATACCATTACTTAATGAAGAATCCTGGCAACAGAAATATTTTTGATGACGTTATTCTGAAATTTCCACAAAAAAAGGATGTAAAGGTTAAAAATACTGAAGATTTGGAGAAAATAGTATTTAAACTTAAAAATCTTGATTTTAACTATGATTAATAATATGTCATTATTTCCTTGTAGTTTCGCTACAGTGGATGGAGCTCGCCCTATTTCATCCGGTGATTGAATGAAAACCTAGGGTTTTCATAGCTCACCTTCGCTTCTCGACGAAACCTTCGGTTTCGTGAGTCTCGACAAAAACCAAAGGGTTTTTGTGAGTCAACAAATTTCTTTGAAATTTGTCTCTACAGTAAATCCTTCGGATTTACTTCGACACTCAGGTGATTGAACAAAAATCATTTGTGATTTTTGTAGCTCACCTCATTTCATTCGGTGATTGGACAAATCCCTACGGAATTTGTAGCTCACCTCATTTCATTCGGTGATATCATGGATTTTGATGAAGAAGTTTTTCTAAATCTCTATGAAGATAAATTAAAACAGTACATTAAGGAGTATCTTTCTTCAAACACCATTAAAAACAATATATTCGAATTTGATGTGGAATGTTTTTTAAATAGATTTCCTGAAGCCTGTGAATTAAACGATCTGATAATTGAAAATCCAAAAAATGTTGAAGAATCCATATTTTACATTTTAAAGGAAGTTTATTTGGAACTATTTGGTGATGACGATAGAACAAAAAGGGAGTTGGAAAAAGTACAGATAGCCTTTAAAAATCCACTTGGCTGTGAAAAGAAAATTGAAGATATTAACTCATCAGATATTAATAGGCTTACCAAGTTTGAAGGAACCATAATAAAAGCTGCAAAAGTATGTGCTTTGTTAAAAAAAGCCTGTTTTGTATGTAGAAATTGTGGTGAAATAAGGTATAAAACAATTCATAACTATTTTGAAGATCCAAGGATGTTCTGCAAAAATGAAAACTGTAAAAGTGAGATGAGCCTTGATTTGGACAATTCATCATACATAAACATTCAAGAGCTGGAAATTCAACAACCAATAGATCTAATGAAGAACCCTGATGATCCCCCTAGAAGTATAAGGGTTTTTCTTGAAAACTCGGAAGGAATATACTCGGGAAGGGTTGATGTTGTAGGAACTGTAATGAAAAAACGTACCAAGCCAAATATGCCTGTTTTTGAGATATATGTGAAGAGTAACTACATAAAACTAAGTGAAAGTTTCCAGAAGATAGAGGTTAGGGACATAATAAACAGACCTGATTTAATCGATACCCTAAATGAGCTCGGTAAAAAAAAGAACATAGTTGATATTCTTTCTCAATATCTAATACCTCAAATTAAAGGTTATGATTTGGTTAAAAGGGCAATATTTTTACAGCAGATAAAGGGATGTACTAAATTCCTCCCTGATGGAACCCAGCTTAGAAAAGATAGCCATATACTTTTGATTACAGATCCAGGAATTGGGAAATCTACAATGCTTAGGAGGATAACAAGATTATTCCCACAAAACGCCTACGCATCTGTAACCACTGCAACTGGTGGGGGTTTAACTGCAAACGTTGTTAGGGAAAGTACTGAGATAGGAGATGGCTGGGTTGTTAAGCCAGGTGTTTTTGTTAGGGCCAATGAGGGAACTGCCTGTATTGATGAATTAACCGTGGACAAAAACGTTATGAAATATATTTTAGAAGCTATGGAAAGCCAGACGATTCACGTGAATAAAGGAGGTATAAATGTAAAATTACCTGCAAAATGTGCGGTGCTTGCAGCTTGTAACCCTAAACGTGGAAGGTTTGATTTAAACATGGGTGTAGTTGAACAGATAGGCATCCCTTCACCGCTTTTGAGTAGATTCGATTTGATATTCCCATTGAAAGACATGCCAAATAGAAAAAGGGATGAGGAAATCGCAGAACATATTTTAAACACCCACATTGAAACAGCAGTTAAAGACTATAAGATAATGGGAGCTATCGATATTGATGGTATTACTGTTGATGAGAACCTTATAAAGAACTATATAATTTATGCTCGAACCTGTGCTTATTTCGAAGAAAATCATAATTTATTTACTGGTACAGAAGTGGATGAAACCAAGCTGAAAAATCCTTATTTAACAGATAAGGCCAAGAAGATAATAAAGGACTACTACATAAATATGAGGAAGTTAGGGGAGGGAAACAATCCAATTCCAGTAACTGCAAGACAGTTAGAAGCTGCCATAAGACTTTCAGAAATGCATGCAAAAGCGAGACTTGCAAAGAAAGTGGAGGAGAAGGATGCCAAAGCGGCATTAAATATTATAGAAGAATGTTTAAAGGAAATTGCATACGACCCAGAAACAGGAAAGTTCGATATAGACAAAGGAATGGGGCAAATGCCAAAATCAAAAGTAGATAAAATGGATAAAATCCTGGACATAATACGTGAGCTCTCTGCTTTAAGTGATAACAAACTGGCTCATGAAGATGACATAATAGAAAAGGCGTCTGAATACAACATATCTGAAAAAGATGTTGAAGATATTCTTGGAAAATTAAAGAGGAATGCTGAAATATTTTCCCCAAAATATGGATACTACAGGGTTTCATAGTGGCGAAGCTAACAGAATACGACTATATATTATTTAATCTTAGAAATTTTAGGAGTTGGTAGTATGGAAATTATATCAAAAATAAACGAAGAATTCGATAAACTAATTGCACAAAAAGAAAGCAACATAATCACTATGTTGGAAGATTTAGAAGATGAATTTGAAAAAAAGTATGGGGATATGAGTTCACAGACTTCTGAACAAATGGAGGAAATACAGGATTTAGAGGATGCACTATGGGATTTTACTGATGAAGTATTTGCACTGGTAAAACATGGAAATGTTCCATCTGAAGCATTTGAAGAATTAAAAGAGATATTCAATGAGTACGTGGCAAAGGCGTTTACCGAAGAAATATTCAATGCAGAAGGTCTAACCTTCGAATTGAGAGCGTTTGCTAAAAAATACGGAAAATATAAACCAACAGGATTAGCACTTGAAAAAGAGATAAAGGATGTAAAATTTTAAGTGATACATTCAAATAGAATCATTTACCAATTCAGTTAAGTCCACCAACACTGATAATTTATTTTTTGCCTCTAAAAATGATGTTTCATTCAGTAAATCAAGTATTTGACTGGTGTAACAGTATGTTCCGCCATTTTCTAAAATTTTTCTAGTTACAAGTAAATTTGACGCATCAAATGGTGTAACGAGCATAAATGGAATTTCATCCTGTCCGATGTATTCTTTTAAAAGTTCCCTTTTGTGAGGTATTTTATCTCGAAGGTCACGTACTCTTTCCTTTGAGATACATGTTTCTATAAAACCAATATCTCCTTTTTCATTTGCTATAATTATATCGTATTCTGCCAAACATATCATATCCTTCCAAATAACAAAATCTCCTGTGGGGTTATAATGTAATCCATTCTCAGGTCTGTCTGTTTTATCCCATGTAAAGAGCATATCGCGCCCTTTTCTGGCAACTTTCAAACCATTAGTTTTTTTAGCAATATTGACAATAGCTTCGTATATTATATATTCGTACCAACGCCCTTTTGTATGTAATAACCAAGGTTCGTCTCGAATATGATTGGCTGAATTGGTTAGTATATCTTTTGAAAACTTAAAAGATTCTAATTCTCCTTTAAGAATGTTCATTATATTCATAGAAACACTTTTTGAAAAATTTAAAAAATAAAATAGTAGTTCTTTTTTAAAATAATATATTATGATTACATAAGCAAGTTGATTCCTTCCATTAAAGCTTCAACAGATGCTATTATTATGTCCCCATGTGCTTTTTTAACTTCCACAGTTTCACTACCTCTTCTTAAGTTGACGGTAACTTCGATTAAGGCATCTGTACCTCCACTAATGGCTTTAACGTTGTAATCTTCAAGTTCTATATCTGCTACGCCACTTAAAGCTTTTCTAACTGCATTAATTGCAGCATCAACTGGTCCAACACCATAGGAAGATTCTAAAATACCTTCTTTTTTACATTCATCTGCAAACTTCAATTTAATTGATGCCAGTGGCGTTACCTTGTTTCCAGATATTACTGTAAGTTCATCCAACAATACTTTTTTCTCTATTTCTACGCCTATTACTTCGTTTATGATGGTTTTTAAGTCCACATCTGAGATGTATTTACCCAAGTCCCCAAAGTTCTTAATTCTCTCATAAACTTCCTCAAACTGTTCATCAGTTAATTCAATGTTCATCAACTCAAGTTTGTATTTTAATGCAGCTTTTCCACTGTGTTTTCCAAGTATAATTCTTCTTTTATTACCTACGAGCTCAGGTGGTATAGGTTCGTAGGTCTGAGTATTTTTAATAAGTCCATCTACGTGAATTCCTGCCTCATGGGCAAATGCATTGTCTCCAACTATTGCCTTATTTTGAGGCACTGGGAGGTTCATATATTTGGATACCATTCTTGAAGTTTTGTACAGCTTTTCGGTTTTTACATTTGTTTTGATGTTGTAAAGTGTATGAAGTGCCATTACAACTTCTTCTAAAGATGCATTTCCGGCCCTTTCTCCAGTTCCATTCATGGCTACGTGGCACTGTTCTGCACCGCCCCTAACTGCTGAAACTGTGTTTGCAGTGGCCATTCCAAAGTCATTGTGACAGTGGACAGATATTGGAATATCTATGTTTTCCTTAAGTGTTTTAAATAACTCCATGGATTTTTCTGGTGTTAAGATACCGACGGTATCGCATACACATGCACGATCGGCTTTTAATTCGCTTCCTTTTTTAAAGAGCTCAATTAAAAAATCTAAATCACTTCTTGTAGCATCTTCAGCAGAGAGCTCTACAATTAGACCATGATCTTTTGCATATTCAATTGCTTTCAATGCGGCATTTAGTGTTTCTTCAGGAGTTTTCCTTAATTTATATTTCATATGGATATCTGAGGTAGGGACTACTAAATGAATACTATCCACATCACACTCTAATGCAGAATCTATATCAACTGTTAAAGCCCTTACAAAGGAGCATATTTCTGCATTTAAATTCTGCTGAGTTATTAACTTTATTGCTTCCCTTTCTCCTTTTGATGTTATGGCACTTCCTGCTTCTATAACATCCACTCCCAATTCATCTAGTTTTATGGCTAGCTCTAACTTCTGACTTGGAGTTAAAGACACCCCTGGAGTTTGTTCTCCGTCTCTCAATGTAGTATCAAATATTCTCACCATAAAAATCACTTCAACAGATTATATTATTGATGACCAATTTTTGTTTTTTATAAATCATACACATATAAATTTATTAATTCATTATTTTTTGATGAGTAATATAATACTATTTACTCGTATATATTCATCGCATATGCTAAACTAATAATTTAAGTATAATTATTTAATAATTAAATTAAATAACAATAAATGTTAAAACATATTTTTATATACTGATTTGTAAATGAATATAATCATAAACTTTTTATATTTATGTGATTAACTTTAATAGAATTTAAATGTTTCATGGAACTAGAATATAGTTCATCCTACCTTATAGTCGTTTGATGAAATCGAAATACTGCATAACTGTCAACGGCATGTCTATTCTATAATAATTATTGCAAACCATATAATGGTTAATATCAATAAAATTTTAAAATCGTAATACAACATTATTGTTGGAATTTACGGATGAACTATAATTTGCCAGATAACATTTATAAAATGTGTTATTTAAAAGGTGGTGTTGTTTGGTTACAGTAATGAAATTCGGTGGAACCTCTGTAGGAAGTGGAGAAAGAATAAAAAATGTTGCCAAAATTGTTGTTGATAAATCAAAAGAAGATGATGTGGTAGTTGTAACCTCTGCAATGACTCAAGTTACCAACTCACTTGTTGGCATATCAAAACAGGCTTTAGATGTAAGGGACATTGCCAAAATAAATAATTTCATATCAGATTTGAAAGAAAAACACGAAATAGCAATAAATGAAGCAATAGACGATGAAGGAATAAGAGAAGAAGTATGTAATGTAATAACAAGCTCATTAAACGAACTTGAAAAGGTCTTGATCGGTGTGGCATACCTTGGGGAGCTCACACCAAAATCAAAGGATTACATACTTTCATTTGGTGAAAGATTGTCTGCCCCTATTCTAAGTGGGGCAATTAGGTCTTTGGGAAAGAAATCCCTGTTTTTAACCGGTGGTGAAGCAGGTATAATTACAGATGATAACTTTGGATGTGCAAGACCTTTAAAATTAGAAGTTAAAGAAAAAATAAACCCGCTCTTAAAAGAAGGCTATATTCCAGTTGTAACTGGATTTATAGGCGGAACAAAAGATGGAAGTATAACCACATTTGGTAGAGGAGGTAGTGATTACTCTGCCGCATTAGTTGGTTCTGGATTGGATGCCGATATGGTAGAAATATGGACCGATGTTAGTGGTATCTTAACTGCAGACCCAAGAATGGTTCAAAATGCCAGAAGAGTTCCAAAAATGTCCTATGTTGAAGCTATGGAGCTCGCATACTTTGGTGCAAAGGTACTTCATCCAAGGACAATTGAGCCAGTAATGGTGAAAAACATTCCATTGAAGATTAAAAACACATTTAAACCTGAAGATGAAGGTACATTGATAACAAACGACCAGGAATTAAGTAACCAGATCATAAAGGCAATAACTACAATAAAAGATGTTGCTTTGATTAACATTTGCGGTGCTGGAATGGTTGGAGTAAGTGGCACTGCAGCAAGAATATTTAGTGCACTTGGAAGAGCTCAGGCAAATGTTATTCTTATAACTCAAGGTTCGTCTGAAACAAACATTTCAATCGTAGTTCATGACAGTGAGTCTGAAGTTGAAAAATGCGTTAAAGAGCTTGAAAAAGAGTTTAGCACCCGCCATCTTATAAAAGAGATATCTGTTGACAATGACGTATGTGTGGTTTCAGTTGTAGGGGCAGGTATGAGAGGTTCCAAAGGCATTGCAGGTAGGCTGTTTAGTGCAGTAGCTGAAAGCGGTGCAAATATAAAAATGATAGCTCAAGGTTCATCTGAAGTAAATATATCATTCGTAATTGGAGAAAAAGAGCTCGAACCTTGTTTAAAAACACTGCATAAAATATTCATTGAAGATGCTGAAAATTAATTAAATTAACAAAATAATTTATTTTCTATTTTTCATCTGTTTTAATAAAATAAAAAAATAAAATAGTTATATTAAATTTAGAGTATGGAATTAATCTTTAGTTATTAATTCTTCAGGAACAAGTTCTTCTTTTATTCCTTTTCTACCCTTTGGATGGCTTCTTTCTTTATCTTCTTCTATTTGTTTTTCTACAGATATTAGAGCATCTTTCAATGCTTCTATGAAATCCCATCTTTGTTTTTCAACTACGAGCTGTAGGTCTTCTCCTTCTGAGATTATTCTTTTTGTTGAAGATAGTTTTGGTCTTCCTTCCCCTACATATAACTTTCTTGGTGTTTTTACATATACTTTAATTGTATAGTATGGAACTCCACCTTTGTCATGTTCCTTTTTCATGACAATTTTAATCCAGTGTAGTCTTTTTGAGTAGGTCACTATCTTTTTAACTTCTGTTGCTATGATTCTTTCTGCCAATTCTTTTAGTTCAACATCAAATTCACCTTGGAGCTCTACTTCAATAGTTGATACTTCTTTTAACTCTTTGATGTATTTCATTATGTCCAATCTTGTTACTATGCCCCTCAAAGTATCTTTTTTAACTATTGGAACTCCCCTAATATCGTGTTTTTCCATTAATTCTGCAACATCTGCAATTGAAGCACTTATGTCTGCAGTTATTAATGGAGAATTCATTATAGTTGATACTGGTTGTGCCATTCGCGGCACTTTTTCCCCTGCAAATTCGCCAACGGTCATTTTTCTTTTAGGCTTAAAGACTTTTCCAATTATATCATCTTCAGTTACAATACCAACAGGTTTTCCATCTTCATCGAGTACTACAAGCCTTCCAATGTTATACTTTTTCATTAAACTTCTCGCTTTACCTATGCTTTCATCTTTATCTATTGTTATGGGGCTTCTTGTCATTATCTTACTAACTTTTACGTCTTTTAGTAACTCTGAAGTTGCTGCTCTTTTCATTATGTCGTAGTCAGTTACTATCCCTACCAAATTTCCTTCTTCATCCACAATTGGTGCAGCTCTTTGCCCACTGTCTATCATCTGACATACGGCCTCCATTGTGGGAACGTCTTGTTTTATACAGTGGGGTTTGAACATTAACTCTGCAACTTTTTCGTTTAATGAAGTTGCAAGTAGAAGATCGTGTATTGTTACTAAATATATTTCCTTATTTTCGTCTACGATCACCAAATTGTGGAATTTGTTACTTTCCATTACCCCTATAGCTTTGGATATTGGAGTCTCAGGAGTTATTGTAACTACTTCCTTTGTTGCTATGTCTATTACTGGTTCTTTCAACATCTTTCTCCCCCTAACTGTTATACAATATATACTCTGTGATTACTATTTTATATTATTTCCGATATGATTCCTTAATTGGGACTAGGGGGTAAAAACAAAATAGAAAATAGAAAGAAAAAAATTAAAAATTAAATTGACAAAACATCTAGTATGATTTATTCAAAATAGAAAAAAAGAAATAGAAAATAACATTAAAATAATTAACTACATATTGCAACTTTGTTTTATTTGTAGTTCAGCATTCCTTTAAACATTCTTAAGCCATCATCAGATCCAAGTTCTTTTTCACTGGCCCTTTCTGGATGGGGCATTAATAAAACACAGTTGCCTTTTTCATTGCAAACCCCAGCTATGTTGTCTACTGAACCATTTGGGTTGCTGTCTTCTGTGATTTCTCCATTTTCATCACAGTATTTAAATACAATCATGTTATTTTTGTACATTGTTTGTAGTGTGTCTTCGTCTGTGTAAAATCTACCTTCAGCATGGGCAATAGGTATTTTTAATACTTCTCCTTTTTCATAGTATTTTGTAAAAGGAGTTTTGTTGTTTTCTACCCTTATATACACCCATTTACATATAAACTTTGAATTTAAATTGTTTGTTAAAGTACCGTAAGAGAATCCTGCTTCTAAACCAATCTGAGCTCCGTTACAGATTCCTAAAACTGGTTTCCCTTCATCAACCATCTTTTTTAATCCCATTATTACTGGAGTTTTTGAGCTAATAGCACCAGCTCTTAGGTAATCACCGTAAGAGAATCCGCCGGGAATCACTGCACCATCAAATCCATCTAAATCGGTTTCAGTAAACCATACTAATTCTGGTTTTCCACCCGCCAATTCAACTGCATGACACACGTCTTTATCACAGTTGGTACCAAGAAACTTTGTAATTGCAACCTTCATGACTACACCTTCATGTAGAGAATTTAAACTCTTTTTAGTTCAGATGCCAATACCTTTAAGAATTCTTTTGTTAGTATATGTACTTTTTCAGTTCTATCAGCAAGTTCAACGATTTTCACTCTTAGTCTTTCTTCATCACATCGTTCAATGTCTCTTGCCTTAATGGTCTTTCTCTTATCATTTCTAGCATTTTCTTCAGCTAATTTTGTTGTGGTTACGATTATCTCCTGTAAAATCCCTACCAACATTTCTACAGATTCAGCTGAAATGTTCATATCTGTGTTTTCTTTCATTAATCTTTTAACAGTTCCTTTTGGTATCATTATATGCCTCCATTAAAGTCTTCAAATACATATGTATTATAGTTATTTAAATCTTTTTTAAGTCTTAAGAAAACTAAGTATAGTTGGTGTGCAATTTTAATTAAGCATATTACATACATCTAAAATTAAAAAACTATCAAATATTGTTTAATTTAAACAAATAAAAACATTAGAATAAATTTTATTTATTATTTTATATTTATGTAATGCACATCACCTAAACTAAAATTAAATTTTGGTATTACATGTTCCCGAGTGGGACGATATTATTTTCTTCAAACTCTATAAACTCTTCCCAGTGTTTTTTACACTCACAGTTTATATTTAGTATTTCAAGATTTTGTGTAAGTGTGAATTCAGTTAACGCATCCTTTATTTTATAATTGCATTTACAATCAAGAGTGTTGTGAGCTCCTCTTTTTGTTGGAATTCCTGATGTATCACACATTATAAGTTTATCAGGATTTTGGCCTTTAACTTCTTTTAAGATTTCCAAAATACTCCATAAGAAGGGTGGTCTGTACTGATCCTTTTTCCACAGTGTTTCTACCAAAGTTCCTTTGTGGATGGTTGATGGACAGTAGGATATTCTACTACATCCTAACTCAATACATTGGTTTGCAGAGTTTATAGAATCGATTATTGCCTCTTTTTCAGTTATGAAAGGCGGTTTTATTAAAAGATAGGCTTTAATTCCAACGCTGTACTTTTTTGCAGTTTCTATTGCTTTAACTATTTCTTCTCTTGAAACTCCTTTATGGATTGATACATTTCTTATTTTTTCGTTTAGCGATTCTATACCTACTCCGATTTCAACGTTACAGCTGAGATACTTCCTAATTGTTTCTAAATTTTCATCGGTTATATACTCGGGCCTAGATTCCATGGCAACTTCTTTTACACCGAGCTCGCCAATTTTTTTAAGTATATATTCCCTAGCTTCCTTTGGAACTTCAAAGTCATCTAAGAAACTACCTGAAGTGAATAATTTAACTGAAAACCCTTCTGGATTTTTATCTATCTGTTCTTTGAATTTGCCCAATGCACTGTTAAATTGATTTATTAAATTCTCAACACTGATTTCTATCGGGGAGCTGTCCATTAAATAACTACACATTGTACAGCCCCCACTTTCATAAGCCCATCTGCATCCGACAGTTCTTAAAATTATTGTTAAGCTCTTTCCGAGTGTTTTATCCAAAAATATATCATCCTGAACCCATGTGGCTATTGGTCTGTCTGGATTCGGTTTTTTTCTTCTTTTTAAATGTCTTTCTCGCATACTCTTTAAAAATACTTTCATTTTTTTCTCCTCAGGTAAATTTAGTGGATAACTCCGTCAAATAAAAACCATCATACATAATACACAATAAATATTTAAAAAAATAAATAAATTAACCTTCGAGCAGAGCTACGAAGATTTGTAGTTTTGGTAAAACAAGAATCTTAAAACTAAGGTTTTAAATCCTGCCTATTTCATTCACTACGAACTAAATATTATCTAACTTCCATTTCATTTAGTGAATAAACACCTAATTCTCCGGTTTTAATGGATTCCATAGCTTTAATTGCTGCATTAGCACCTTGTAATGTGGTTATGTATGGTATATTAAGTTCAACTGCAGCTCTTCTTATGTAGTATCCATCTGATTTTGCCCTATCTCCTGAAGATGTATTTATTATTAAATTTATTTCTCCCTTCTGCATCAATTCTAAAATGCTATCCTTCATACCTTCAGATATTTTTTTAACAACCTTTGCATCTATACCATTATTTCTTATGATTTCTGCAGTACCTTTCGTAGCAACAATTTCAAATCCTAACTCAGAGAATTTTTTAGCTATCTTAGGTATGTGCTTTTTATCCCTATCTCTTACACTTATAAATACTGTGCCAGATGATGGGAGCTCCATGTTTGCAGATAACTGGGCTTTGTAGTATGCCTTACCAAAATCTACATCTATACCTATGGCTTCACCTGTTGACTTCATTTCAGGGCTTAATACTGGATCTACACCAGTTAATTTCTGGAATGGGAATACTGCTTCTTTAACACTCACATATTTTGGCTTTGCTAAACCTACATAGCCTAATTCTTTGAGCTTGTGCCCCATTATAACCTTTGTAGCAATTTTCGCAAGTGGTATTCCTATAGACTTACTTACATACGGAACAGTTCTTGAAGCTCTTGGGTTTGCCTCGATAATGTAAACTTTTCCATCTTTTATGGCGTACTGTATGTTTATTAAACCAACTACTTTAATTTCTTTAGCTAATTTTGTTGTATATTCTACGATTTTATCTATTATCTCCTTAGATAGGGTCTGAGATGGAATAACACAGGCACTGTCTCCACTGTGAACTCCTGCTTCTTCTATGTGTTCCATAATGGCTCCGATGAATACATCTTCACCATCGCATACTGCATCAACATCCACTTCAATTGCATCTTCAAGGAACTTGTCAATTAAAATCGGATGTTCGGAAGATACCCTTACCGCTTCCCTCATATAGTCTTTTAATTCATCGAGGTTGTAGACAATTTCCATGGCCCTTCCACCGAGAACATAGGAAGGTCTAACTAAAACAGGATAGCCTATTTTTTCTACGATTTTTATGGCTTCTTCTTCGCTAAATGCTGTAGCTCCTTCAGCCTGTGGAATATCGAGTTTTTTCAATACTCTTGAGAACTGCTCCCTATTTTCTGCTAAATCGATTGAATGTGGTGAGGTTCCAAGTATATTTACCCCTGCATTGTGTAACTTCATAGCAAGGTTTATTGAAGTTTGACCACCGAATTGAACAATTACACCAAGTAAATCCCCGTTTTTAGATTCGATATCTATTATGTTCATAATTTCTTCAAATACCAGCGGTTCAAAGTATAATTTATCGGATGTATCGTAGTCAGTACTTACAGTTTCAGGGTTGTTGTTTACAATAATCGCTTCAATACCCATTTCCTTTAGGGCAAAAATTGCATGAACTGTTGAATAGTCAAATTCTACTCCCTGTCCAATTCTTATAGGTCCAGAACCGATTATTATAACTTTTTTTCTGTCTGAAGGTACACTTTCATTCTGTTCATCGTAAAATAGTCTTTCATAACAGGAATAGTAATAAGGAGTCTTAGCTTCAAATTCTGCTGCACAAGTATCTACTATCTTATAAACTGGTACGATGTTAAGTTTTTTTCTGAGCTCCCTAATTTCATCTTCAGTTTTTCCCAGCAAATTGGCTAATTGAACATCTGAAAATCCAAGCATTTTGGCCTTCAAAATTACTTCCTTTAATTTTTCATTGGCTATCATAATTTCCCTCAAATATTGTATTTAACTCAGATAATAGGAGATTAAAATATTATTTTAAATTAGTCTGATAGTATAGTCGTTCTGCAATTAAACAAATTCCTTCGGAATTTGTAGCTCTTCGCTTCGCTCCGATTAAGTGATTGTTATATTGAATAGAGACTTTGCATCCCCAAATATGTCTCTTCACTTCGTGAAGAGGCATCTGGTTTGGGGATTACCGAACGAAGTGAGGTAAGCTACAAAAATCACGAAGTGATTTTTGTTCAATCCAACACCTTTTATAAAGGGGTTGGAAATAAAGGGTTTGGAATTAGATCAATCTAGAAAGTACTTCAAGCTCTTTTTTGGTATCAACAATGTTCTTTATCTTTTTAATAAAGAACTCATCTATTTTAGTGTATTGACAAATTTCCTCAACTGGCCATCCTTTATCAAGTGCATCCGCTATAACAAAGAGTCTTTCATCAGTAGGGTTATTTAATATATCCATTATTTCTTCGTTGGTGTAGTCTTTGTCCTTTCCATCTCCAATCAATCCAAATTTACCTACGTCTAAACTTCTAACTGCTTTTTGGAGAGCTTCTTCCAACGTTCTACCAATTGCCATAACTTCTCCAGTGGATTTCATTGAAGTTCCAAGATGTTTGTCCACTGTTTTAAACTTGTCAAATGGCCATCTTGGTATCTTAACTACAACGTAGTCCAGTGTAGGTTCAAAGCTTGCAGGAGTTTCTTTTGTAACATCGTTTCTAATTTCGTCAAGGGTCATACCAATGGCAATCTTAGCTGCAATCTTAGCAATTGGATATCCTGTGGCTTTACTTGCAAGTGCAGAGCTCCTTGAAACCCTTGGGTTTACTTCAATAACTCTGTATTCGGTCATTTCCTTGTTTACTGCAAATTGAACGTTACAGCCACCTTCTATCTTTAAATGTCTTATAATTTTCAAGGCCGCATTCCTTAACTTTTGGTGGAATTCATCACTTAGTGTTTGGGATGGGGCAACGACAATACTCTCCCCTGTGTGTACTCCCATAGGGTCTATGTTTTCCATATTACATACAACTATACAGTTGTCCTTTGAATCCCTCATAATTTCGTATTCAAACTCTTTCCATCCTAATACGCTTTCATCAATTAATACCTGATTAATAATCGAATATTTAAGACCTTTTTCTGTTATATCAATTAGTTCTTCTTCATTATGTGCTACTCCACCACCTGTTCCACCAAGTGTGAATGCAGGTCTTACTATAACTGGATATCCTAGTTCTTCCACAGCTTTAAGAGCTTCTTCAATTGAATTAACAGCATAAGATTTTGTTACTGGCTGGTCTATCTCTTCCATAGCTTTGTTGAATAATTCCCTATCTTCACATGTTTCAATTACGTCTTCCTTTGATCCCAATAATTCAATACCATACTTTTCCAAAGTTCCTCTTCTATAGAGCTCCATTGCAAGGTTTAAACCTGTCTGACCTCCCATTGTAGGTAGTATTGCATCAGGTCTTTCCTTTTCAATTATCTTTTCCACTATCTTTGGATGGAGTGGCTCGAGATATACCTTATCTGCAATGTTTGTATCTGTTTGAATAGTTGCAGGGTTTGAGTTAACTAAAATAGTGTATATTCCTTCTTCTTTTAATGATTTACAAGCCTGAGATCCTGAAAAATCAAATTCTGCAGCCTGGCCAATTACAATTGGACCAGAACCCAAAATCATGACTTTTTTAATATCTTCTCTTTTCAAAATTCCACCTATGTCCATACTTTTATCTTAGTGTTGTAATTCTTAAAAGTATATAAAATTGAAATAATCATGAGTAAAAAGTAGATTGAAGTTGAGTGTTACGTTTGATATAGTGATATACTGTTATACTTTATATTAATTCCTTTATCCCAACATGAGTATAACAGAGGTTATTTTTAAATGTGTGCCTTGCATGTATATGTCCCTACAATATACATGTAGGGAAATTAAAAACGAGGTTATAACTACCATTCTATTGTATTGACATATATTTATACATCACCCATATATGAATTAAACTGATAGTTGACGATAATAATCATGGAGCTCTGAATAACATATCAATAAAAAATACCAATAATACATTATAAAAATTAAAAATAAAAGGGTAAAAATGTGATGGTCAAAATCCAAGAGCCAATATAAACTCACTTTCAAAATTATCGTGACTACTTAATTCGATATATTTCGTATTTTTTACCAATTCATTAGCTTCATTTCTAATTTTTTTAGATAATAGGGCCATTATAGTCCCCCTTCCAGCAGCATTATCAATATGTATTATATTATCCAAATCCGGTAAAAGACCTATGGTTTTTGCATTTTCAACATCGATATGGCATCCAAATGCTCCAGTAACATATACTTTAGAGATATCTTCTATATCAATCCCATATTCATAACAGAGAATTTTTATTCCTGCATATATTGCTCCTTTTGCAAGTTGTACTTCCCTAATATCTCCCTGTGTGAAGTAAATAGGATCTTCAATGATAAATTTATTTTCCTTTAAGTTTTCATGTTCTCCAGTAAATCTACCGGTTTTATCAATTAATCCAGATTTTAAAAATTCAGCTACAATATCTATTATTCCAGACCCGCATATTCCAATTGGAGGCGTTTTATTTCCTATGGTTTCATAGTATACGTTATTTTCATCTATTTTTACTTTACATACGGCCCCTTCTCTCGCATTTGTTCCATACTCTATGCTAACTCCCTCAAATGCAGGACCTGCTGCACATGAACAGGTTAATAACTTTTCTTTATTCCCTAAAACAATTTCCCCATTTGTGCCGATATCTATAAGGAGACTTATATCATCTTTTTTATGCATTTCAGATGATAAAATCGCTCCAACCGTGTCTGCCCCAACATAACCTCCTATTATCGGAAGTGTGTAAATGTATGCGTTTCTTAAGTTTAGCCCCAACTCTTTTGCAGGAAGATATAGTGAGTTTTTAAATGTTGGAACATAAGGATAAGTTGCGAGATTTTTTGGAACTATCCTGTAAAAAAAGTGTATCATGGCGGTATTTCCTACAACACTAACTTCATAGATGTTATCCATTTTTATATTATTTTTTGAGCATAATTTTGATATGGAGTTGTTTAATTCAGTTATAAGTGTTTTTTGTAGTAGAGCTCCGTCGTTGTATGCTATTCTTGAAACAACATCTGCCCCAAATTGTCTCTGGGGGTTTAAAAAAGAGATGGTATCTAAAACAATGCCTCCACACATATCAACAAGATATACAACAACAGATGTTGTCCCAATATCAATTGAAAGTCCGTAAATTCCAGAAAAATCTTTTTCTACATTAACGACCTTATCATCCTTTAATACTAACGTTACTTCATCAGATAAATCCATGGAATTAAGCTTATTTATCGCATCCAATGTTAAGTTATAGGTAGATGATTCTAATACTGTTGTAGTAATTTTATTTATGTCAATATCCGGGTTTATTGAAGACCTCGAATGAAATCCATTAGTATTTTGGAGCTCATCTTCACTTCGTTCGGTGATTGAACAAACTCTTCGAGTTTGTAGCTCATCTTCACTTCGTTCGATGATATCCTTACAAACTACACCTTGGAAATTTGGAACTTTAATTGATACATCCCCATAAACTTTTGCCACACATGCCAGTGCATATCTATCTTCCACAATACTATCCTTATCGATATTTTCTAAACCTTTCTCCACTAAAACTTTACATTTGCTACATTTCCCAGTCCCACATGGGGCATCAATATACACTCCAGCTTTTATTGCCCCTTCGAGTATTGTGGTTCCTTCTTTAACTTTAATTGATTTTTCAGTTCCATCCTCTTTTACGTAAGTAATGTTATACATCATAACACCTTCCATAATGCACTAACGCCTCTAAGTTTTCCTTTGGAGCTCCCACAGGTAAGCTACATCCTGTGGATAATATGAAATCCCCACTCTTAGCTTCCATGCATTTCTTTACTTCCTCTTTTACTTTATCTACTTTTGAATAATACATCATTGAAGGATCAATATTTCCAAAAACAATTAAGTCGTTAAATACCTCAAAGGCTTTTGAAATGTCTAAATTATCATCAAAGCTTATGATTTTTGTATCTGTTTTCTTAACATCCTCTAATATTGGGTTAATGTCCCCACACATGTGTAAGATGGGAAAATCACATGCCTTCATTACTTTTTTTATCGGTTTAAAAGCAAATTTTCCATAAAATTCTGGACTAATAAGGGATGAAGATGCCACAGCATCAACAACAAAAGGGTATGCAATCTCATTTATGTCCTCTATAACAATTTTAGATATCTCAGTAGTTTTTTTAATCAAATCCTTAGCAAATTTTTCATTTTTTATTAAGTCTATCATAAATCTGTCAATGCCTCTCAAAATTGCTGCAAGAGTAAATGGGGCACTTACGCTTACAAATACGGTATTATTTTTTGAGTTGCAGTATTCAATTGCCTTTCTGTATTCAGGAATTCTTCCGCCACCTAAATCAATCGTTAAACTATCCACATCAAAATCTTCATTTACTTTCCCATACCTCTCAGATATACAGCTCCAATTGTACAACCCCATGGCTTCCACTTCAACATATATATCTGAGGAAAGATGAATAATATCATAGCCAAAATGTTCCTTTGCCTTACAAAGTGCTTTGCCAAAAATTTCCCCATTTCTACAAAAATAGTGCTTCTTACCGCATCCATAAAGTTTTGCAATATAACACCCACCCATTGGTGCTATCAAAGTTCCCTTTTTAACTTCCTCTTCAATATCAATCATAATCCACCCTCGAGTTAATCAATTTTATAATGTTTTTTTCGGGAGTATTGGGAAGCAACTCACAGCCTGTCGCTATTATGTGTTGTTTTCCCTTATCTTTTATGATATAATTTATTTGGGAGTCTATGCAGTCATTCAACATATCCTTAGGTTTTATATTCCCCATCAACACACAATCAAGAGCTCCTACAACATCCAAACTATCCTCAAAACTCAAAACATCTATATCCAATTTTTTCAACTGGTCAATAATTGGGGTTAATTCGCCACATATATGTAAAAATACCGGAGCCCCATAAGATTTTATAAATTTGAATATTCTTTTTAGATAGGGTATCCCAAATTCTTCATACATCTTTGGTCCAATGAATGGGGCAGTAGGGTCCCCTAAAAATGGAATTCCTTCATTTTCTATAATTATTCCAATATTTTCTTTGAGATTTTCCATATAATTGTCCATTTTTGAATGAATTTCTTCTTTTTTTAAATAAAGATTTATCATGAAGTTATCATCAATTGCAGATAGGTATGATATTGGACAGTCCAAAGCAACAGTTATATAGGTATCTTTTATTTTCCTCCCCAGTATCTTTAAAGTTTCAATTTCTAAACTTACATTTTCATGTATTAACGTGATTAAATCTGGTTTATATTTCTCATATAAATTTAAATGAAAATTAGACAGTTCTTTGTCTTTGTTCAATGAAAGATTTAAAAAATATGGGCTTATTATGGGGACGGAGGGAATATTGGCCCCTCCATCAAGAACACTATCAATTCTTTCTTTTGGCGTCATAAAAACACCCAATCCATCTTAAAAAAATATGGTTAATATATTGGTGTTGTTAAATAATGTCTTTATTCATCGGATTTTTACTGGATTTTTCCATAAGCTTCTGATGCTTCAACTATTGCTTTTACGTTTTCTTTCTTAGATTCTAATGGTATTTCACAACCTGATGCAAGAATAAACCCTTTTGGATTATCTGATGCGTATTCTATTGCCTTTTTACATTCATTAACAACATCTTCTTTACTTCCAAGGTATATGGTGCTTCCAGGATCTATATTTCCAATTATGCCTACTTTTTTACCTACTTTCTCTTTCATTTCTTTTAAATTGACGTTGGCATCAACACTTAAAAAATCCGCCCCGGTTTCAGCCATAAGCTCATGTATTGGGTTTGAGTCCCCACAAATATGCAATACTGCAGGTAATCCACGTTTGTGTATTTCATCTACAATCTCTTTGCATGGATTTAATGCAAACTCCTCATAAAATTTCGGGCTTATTAATGAACCAGATGCTATTGGATCACAAATTAAAGGTATCGCTCCCCTATCCATGCATGCATTTATAAATAATTTTGAGGTTTCTGTTGCCAGTTTTATTTCCTCTTTAACAACATCTGGATTCATTACCAAATCCATCATCATACTTTCTGCTCCGTGAACATTTCCCGTTATTGTAAATGGTCCTGGGACACACATTCCAATAAATACTTCATTTCCAATTTTTTCCACAAGATGCTCAATACATTTTAAAAATTCAGGCATTCTTCCGTCTTTTTCAGGATCTGGAATGGATATTTCATCAGGGGATATATGTTTTTTGACTACAGGGACATCGTCATCAAAAAACTCCAATTCACACCCCATAGCCTCAGCTTCTATACTCAAATCCGTTAATATTGTTACCAAATCTGGTTTAATCATATTGTATGTATATTCTATGGATTTAGCCAATTTAGTTCCATCTCTTGCAATTTCACTTACTGTATGTCCTGCCATTCTTCCAGCAAAGTTTCCAATAAGTGGGACTGCAGGTACTCTATCAATACCACTTCCAGTAATCGCCCCTAAAAGTCTTTCTTTTGGAGTCATTTTTTCACCTATTATTGTTCATTATTTCGTTTTTTATAGAGCTCTTTGGCAACTTTTAACGCTTCGTTAGCGTTTTCAGTATATGCATCTGCACCTATTTCTTTTGCAAAAGCAGAAGATACCGGACCTCCACCTATCATTACTATAAATTTATCCCTAGCACCTTTTTCTTCCAGAATATCAATAACTTTCTTCATATTGTACATCGTGGTTGTCATCATTGTGGACATCATGATTATATCTGCGTTATTTTCTATGGCATAATCTACGAATTTTTCACACGGTACATTTCTACCCAAATCATGAACTTCAAAACCCCCCGCTTCTGTCATCATTGCCACAATATTCTTTCCTATTTCATGAATATCTCCTTGAATTACCCCTATTACAATCTTAGCAGGAATATTGTCTTCATCTACTTTTACATGTGGTTTCAAGACATCTAGGGCTTTATTCATGGCATTTGAGGCCATTAATACCTCTGGAACGAAGTACTCTTTTTTTTCATATTTATCCCCCACCAACTTCATACCTTCACACAATCCATCCATTATAGCCACCTGTGCAGGAATTTCGGCTTTTAATGCATCATTTGCGGCATTTAAGGCCCCATTTTCATCTAAATTTACAACAGATTCTGCAAGTTTATTTAAAATTTCGGTACTCATCCTACCACCATATTAGATTTTTTAATGAGATGTATAGTTATGTTTTTGGTTATTTGTAATTTTATTTTTTAAATAATTTTCTTTTTATGTATTCTAATAAAAATATATGGATTAGAAAATCTAATATCAAAATATGGTAACTCATATTGCAGAATAAATCTATTGTAATCAACATATTCTGTGAAAATAGACAATACCTATTTCAATAAAAACTATGAAATAGGTGATAAATATAAACAAGAATAAACTTTTTGTCTAATTACGATAATCTCCAAAATGTAAAAGTGGAGTGTGTAAAAACGCATTTACATGATAGTGGTATTTTATCATCAAGTTACATAGGGTGAAACATTGAGAGACGTAGTTATGAAATATCTTCTTCAAAATTCAGTGAAGTATAATGGAAAACCAAATCCTAAAGCAGTTGTTGGAAAAATACTTGCTGAAAATCCAGATTATAGAAAAAATGCAAAAGAATTATTTAAACTAGCTGGGGAAATAGCCAAGGAAGTGGAAAGTATCCCATTAGACCAGCAAATTAAAAAATTAGAAGAAATCGCTCCAGAACTACTACATGAAGAAAAGACCGAAAGAAAAAAGAGGGAACTTGAATTGAAAAACGTTAAAGGTAAAGTTGTAATGAGGTTTGCTCCAAATCCTTCTGGACCTTTGCATTTAGGGCATGCAAGAGCTGCGGTATTAAACGATTATTTCTCAAAAAAATACGATGGAAAATTAGTTCTAAGGCTCGAAGATACGGACCCAAAAAGAGTACTTCCAGAAGCCTATGACATGATAAAAGAAGATTTAGAATGGCTTGGAGTTAAAATAGATGAAGTTGTTGTTCAATCTGAAAGAATGGAAATTTACTATGAATATGGTAGGAAGTTAATTGAAATGGGACATGCTTATGTTTGTGAGTGTGATCCTGAGGAATTTAGAGAATTGAGAAGTAAGGGAATAGCATGCAACTGTAGAGATAGGGCGGTGGAAGAAAATTTAGAGCTCTGGGAAAAAATGTTAAATAGAGAACTTGAAAATGTTGCAGTTAGGTTAAAAACTGACATACAGCACAAAAACCCGTCTATAAGGGATTTCCCAATATTTAGAATTGAAAGAACGCCACATCCAAAAACTGGGGACAAATACTGTGTTTATCCATTAATGAACCTATCTGTATCTGTAGATGATCATTTACTTGGAATGACTCATGTTTTAAGGGGAAAAGATCACATAGTAAATACAGAAAAGCAGAAGTACATTTTTGATTACTTTGGATGGGAAATGCCCGAATATATCCACTACGGTATTTTAAAGATTGAAGGGCCGGTTTTAAGCACTTCAAAAATGCATGCAGGTATTGAAGAAGGAACCTATAAAGGATGGGATGATCCAAGATTAGGAACTCTAAGGGCCTTAAAGAGAAGGGGAATAAAATCAGAAGCAATATATAAACTAATGACCGAAATAGGAATAAAACAGGCAGATGTTAGATTCTCATGGGAAAATCTCTATGCGGCAAATAAGGATATAATAGATAAAGATACAAGGAGATTCTTCTTTGTCTGGAATCCAAAAAAGGTTATTATAGAAGGTGCTGAAAAAACTGTTTTAAATTTAAGAATGCATCCAGATAGATCAGAGTTTGGAGAAAGGGAGTTAATATTTGACGGAAATATTTATGTCTCAGATGATTTGGAGCTCGGAAAAATGTATAGATTGATGGAATTGTTTAATATCGTTGTTGAAAAGATAGAGGACAATACAATTTATGCAAAATACCACAGCGATGATTTTAAAATTGCAAGACAGAACAAGGCAAAAATCATCCACTGGATTCCTGTAAAAGATGCAGTAAACGTTAAAGTCATAGATACAGATGCAAATGAGCACGTTGGATTTGCAGAAAAGGACTTTAAAGTGGTAGATGTTGACGATATTGTCCAATTTGAAAGATTTGGATTTGTAAGAGTGGATGAAAAGAAAGGCGATGAAGTAGTTTGCTACTTTGCCCATAAGTAAAGTTATATTAAAAACAATATGTGTCAATAACTTTTTCTTTTTTAATTTTGTTTAACTAAATAAAATAAATAGAATATATATTATTTTAAAATTATTTTTATTAACTCATTTTGGTGAAAACTTATAAATAAAGATTTTTATGTATTTTCTATAACCGATAAAGAAAGGGCGTGGAAAAATGCTTCTAAAAAACTGTAATATAATAAAAAATGGCAATACAATCGAAGCAGATATTTTAATTGAAGATGGGATTATTAAGAAAATCGGAAAAAATATTGATTATGATGATGAAAAAATCGACTTAAAAAACAAAATAGTTATCGGAGGGGTTATCGATCCCCATGTTCATTTTAGATATGGGCAGGATGAGAAGGAAGACTTCATTTCAGGAAGTGAGGCTGCAATAAACGGAGGAGTTCCTTTTGTTATCGACATGCCAAATAACAATCCTCCAATAACCACAAAGGAAACATTTTATAAAAAATACAACGAAGGGAAGGAAAAGAGCAAAATAAATATCGAATTTAACTATGGGGTAACTGAAAGTAACTATTTGGAAACCATAAAAGAGGCAAAATCCTATAAAATTTTCATGGTTAAATCTGTTGGGGATCTGTTTATAAACGATTATAATAAACTAAAAGACATTTTGAACCAGAATAAAACGTTTACAATTCATGCAGAGCATAGGGACGTAATAAACGAAAATTCAAAAAAATACGAGTTAAATAGCTGGATCAATCACTGTAAAATAAGGGATAAAAGAAGTGAAGTTGAGGCAGTAAAAGAGGTTTTAAAGAATTTGGAAGTAATTGATAAGTTAAACGATAAAAAGCCACATATTCATTTTTGTCACATATCCACAAAAGAGGGACTAAATTTGATCACTGAAGCAAGAAATAGATTTAAGAATGTTAAAATCACGGTTGAAGCCACACCGCACCATATATATTTAAATATAGATAGGGCCGAAGAGCTAAAAGGAATGGGAAAATTCAATCCGCCATTAAGGACAAAGGAAGATAATAAAGCCCTAATATCTGGAATAGTTAATAAAAACGTTGATATCATAGCAACAGACCATGCTCCACATACTTATGAAGAAAAAAACAGGGAAGAAGTAAAAAACTGCCCATCTGGAATTCCAGGAATTGAAACCCTTGTTCCTTTAACATTAAATTTGGTAAATAAGGGATTAATATCGATTTTTGATGCTGCGGAGGTTTTATCAGAAAATCCTGCAAAAATTTTTAATATCGACAATGAAATTAGGGAAGGAAACTATGCAAATTTAACAGTTATTGATTTGAAAAAAGAAATGACTATAAAAGGGGAAGATTTCAAATCAAAGGCAAAATTCACACCATTTGAAAACTGGAAAGTTAAAGGAGCTCCGGTTTGTACTGTGGTTAATGGTGTTGTTTATAAGGGATATGAATAATTTGAATGATATACTATTATATACAATGACTTCAATGGGGCTATGGTACTAAATATGATAGGAGGTACCATGAATTGGGCGGATTTGACCATCGAACTATTCCAAATAGGTATTCTAAGCATTGTGTACTTGGTTATGGCGTATGTTCTTTTTAAAAGAGGATTGAGTCTAAAGGGTGAAGGACTCTTCGAGAATTCTATATATAGGATAACATATGGGTCCATAGCAGGGATTATATTAGGCACTGCACTGGCAGTTTGGGATATAACTAGGCTTTTATTTACAAATGAAGTGCCGGTATATCTTGCATTAGGTGTTATGTTAGGTTATACGCTCAGTACCGTGGAAAAAATCGCTGGTCCGACCGCAAGAAGTGCCCTAATTGTCACTACGATTGTAGCTGTCATTGTAATATCACTAATAATTGACTTGGTATTGGGTATGTTCCGTCATTATCATGAACTAAATTTGAACCTTTTCTTAGGGGCATTTATAGGAGTTATTGTAATGTGGATTACAATGTGGATTACTGAAATAAAGCTGGATAATATCATAGTATCAAAGGCAGATGCCAAATATAAAAAAGGTAGGTGTTTGGTAAACTCCGGATATAATGACAATAAAGGAATGGAGTATCTAAATCAGGCATTATATTTGTTAGATGCATATGATGATAATTCTTATATCAATGAAAGATTGGCGAATAATATAAAACTAACACTAGGCAGATTAAAATCAAATAAAATTAATTGTTGAAAAATGGAAGGTTAAGGAGCTCCGTTATACGTAGTTAATGATGTGATTTACGAAACTTCTTTAAAATAGCACATATATTTTCTAATTTTTATAAGGAAAATATGTTGTTGAATATAATCGTTCTGCAATTATATAATATTTAAAAAATTTAAATTTAAATAAAACCGAAGGTTTTGCAGCTCTCCGCTTCGCTCCGATTAAATTAATTACATTGTTAACAAATTCTAAATCTAGATTAAGGTATAATTTATAACATCTCATCGCAGAACGACATATATGGGATGGAGAAAAAATTTAAATAATGGAATAGGGATAAAAAATAAAAGAACAATATTGATGAAAATTTAATAAAAATAAATATATTGGTAGAAAAAATGGAAAACGAACAAAAAGTCATAGATGCTATGAGAAAAGCAGGAAAACCTGTTAGACCAGGGGATGTTGCAAAAGAGACAGGTTTAGAAAGTAAAGAAGTATCAAAAATTATTAAAAAATTGAAAGAAGAAGGGAAAGTAATATCACCTAAAAGATGTTATTATTCACTATCGGAGTGAGCGAAGCGAACGAAGAGCAACGAAATGCGAAGCATTTCGTCTAATCGGAGTGAGCGAAGCGAACGAAGAGCAACGAAATGCGAAGCATTTCGTCTAATCGGAGTGAGCGAAGCGAACGTTATAAAAACCTAACGGTTTTTAAAACCCTTAACGGGAAGAGCTATGAAAATCCGAAGGATTTTCATTCAATCAGAGCTCACGAAGTGATTTTATCCAATATGAGAATAAGTGGGAAAATGAATACAAATAAAAATGTTTATAAAATAATTCGAAAGAATCATGCTTTTTTATATGCTCCCATCCTAAAGTGGGGATGGTGTTTTTAATTAATTAGTGGTAAATGTATATTTAGTAGTAAAATATGTTTTATACCTGATATACTATCTATAATCAATATTTATCCACTCACTAATTTAAATTTAATAATTTATATAATTAAATATACTTTATATGGTGATATTATGCATTCTATGGCGAAATCAATAATAAACACAAAAAATAATTACAGAAATCCAATAATAGCAGAAATAAAGGTCCATTCTCCAAAATATGGTGACATGCTTAAAGGAAGGGATGAAATAGATATTCTTAGAATATACGAAAATGCAGGAGCTGCGGGAATATCCTACATCACCGATAAAAAATACTTTAACGGAAACTTTGAAATGTTCAAAAAAATATGTGCATCAACTGAGCTCCCTGTTTTAAGAAAAGATTTTATAACCACAAAGGATGAAATTGAAAGAACTGCAGAAGCTGAGGGCGGCGCCATATTAATAATAGCAAGACTTTTAAAGGACGAAACAGCTGAATTTGTTGATTACGCCTTAGAACATGGATTAGATACGTTAGTTGAAGTTCATAATAAGGAAGAAATCGATATAGCAAAGGAAACAAATACAACAATGATGGGAGTGAATAACAGGGATATAACCAAACTGGAACTTGACGATGGAACCGTATCACTTACAGAACAGTTGTCCGATTTAATTCCAAAGGATGTTATTTTTGTCAGTGAAAGTGGTATTGCATCTATAAATGATCTAAAAATAGCTTTAAAATATGCAGACGCAGCTCTTATTGGAACAAGTTTTATGAAAGCCGACAACATGGAGGAATTTGTTAAAAGTTTCGTGGAGGCTAAATTATGCTAAGTAAAATCGTCGATAGAAATGATTTAACTTTTGAAGAGGCTTATGACTTATTTAATCAATTGTTAAATGAAAGCGAGGTTAGGATAGGGGCATACCTTGCGGCACTTCAAACTAAAGGATTTACATCTGAGGAAATTGCTGGTTTTGCAAAAGCCATGAGGGACAATGCCATTAAGGTAAATTTAGGTAGTGGTGTAGCCGATACATGTGGAACAGGTGGGGATAAATCTTCGACCATAAATGTTAGTACTGCGGTGTCAATCGTATTATCTTGCTTCACAAAAGTTGCAAAACATGGAAACGTGTCAATTACTTCTAAAAGTGGTTCTGCAAATGTTCTGGAAGCATTGGGTATTAAAATTGATTCCACACCTGAGGAAGCTAAACAAATGATCGACAAAACAAACTTCGTATTCCTATTTGCTCCAAAGTACCATCCTGCACTAAAAAAGATAATGCCTGTAAGAAAGGAGCTCGGTATAAAAACAATATTCAATATACTTGGACCCCTTGCCAATCCTGCAAGCCCTGATTATCAAATTGTAGGTGTTAATTCTTTGGATTTAGTTGAAAAAGTTGCAGAATCGCTAAAATTACTCGGAGTTAAAAAGGCCCTTGTGGTTTATGGAAACGGCCTTGATGAATTAAATCCAAACGATTACTCAACAGTATGTGAAGTTGTAGGAAATAAACCATTAAACACCTATAAAATATCTCCAGAGGATTTTGGAATAGAAAGATCAAAACCAATACCATGCGGAAGTCCAGAAGAGAGTGCAAAGAGAATAATTGATGTGTTTTCAGGAAAAATTAACGAAGATAGGAATTTTATAGTATTAAATGCTTCTGCAGCACTCTATGCATCAGAAATAGCATCAGATTATTCAGAAGCCGTTGAAATGGTAAAGAATGCTATTGACGATGGAACAGTATTAAATAAGCTTGCAGAGATTCAAAATTACAAATGAACAAAAGATAATGGGATAATATGAAATTATTTAGGCAAAAATTTGACTATATTGATCCGTTGAAACTGTACAACGTTTTAAGAGAAGAAGGGGAATATCCGTTTATTTTAGAGTCAAGGGATAAACATCCTTCAAAGGCGAGATATACCTACATATCTTCAAATCCGGAATTTGTCGTAAATGTAAAAAATAATACAAAAATAGACAATACCACAGTTTCAAAGGAAAAAAATCCATTTAAGGCCTTAAAGTACATTTTTGAATCAGAGATAAAAGGGGATGAAAATAATAAAACTAAAACTAATGAAATAACCAATATTGAAGTAAATGAAAGATTTACCGGCGGTTTCTTAGGATACTTCTCCTACGATACAATACACAACTATATCGGCGGAGATATTGAAGAACCTTCTGTATTTGGATACTACGACCATGTTTACGTTTACGACCATATTTTAAACAGGTACTACTACCTGACACTTAACAACTCTAAGGAAGAAATGAATAACGCTGAAAAGATTGTTGAAAAGGCAAAAAAATCAAATATAATGGATGAAAAAGGCGGAACAGAAATTGTTGGATGCGATGCAGGTAGAGAAGATTTTATGAAAATGGTAGAAAAAACCAAGGATTATATCTACGCAGGGGATGCATTTCAGGTAGTTATATCAAGGGAATATCAGTTAAAAAGTGATTATTCAGCATTTAAGATATATAGAAACCTTAGGGAACTTAATCCAAGTCCATACATGTTTTTACTGGAATTTGAAAAGGATGTAGTAGGAGCTTCTCCTGAAACTATGGCTTCTGTTGAAGACAATATCCTTAAAATAAATCCAATTGCAGGAACCACAACTGTTGGGAAAACGGAAGAAGAAAATAGAGAACTTGCGGAAAAACTTCTAAACGATGAAAAAGAAAGAGCAGAACATATGATGCTCGTTGATTTGGCGAGAAATGATGTTAGAAAGGTGTCTAGATCAGGAACCGTTGAACTTAAAAGATTCTTTGAAGTTGTGAGATACAGTCATGTTCAGCACATAGAAAGCGAAGTTATAGGGGAACTAAAGGACAATGCCACAATGTTTGATGCGATAGAAGCTTCATTCCCAGCCGGGACTTTAACAGGAGCTCCGAAATATAGGGCCATGGAGATAATAGATGAACTGGAAAAATCACGAAGAAAAATCTATGGCGGAGCTGTGGGATACTTTTCACTTAGCAATCATGCAGATACTGCAATAGCCATAAGAATGACAGAAATAGGCAAAGATAGAGTTTGCAGGGTAAGGGCAGGAGCAGGAATAGTGGCCGATTCAGTCCCAGAGAATGAATATATTGAAACAGAAAGAAAAATGGCGGCTGTGATGCGTGCATTAGAGGTGGAACATGATATTGATAAGTAAATTGGTGAGACGATGATTTTAATAATAGATAATAAGGATTCGTTTGTATGGAATTTGGCAGAATATGCATCCATTTATGATAAAATAAAGGTTGTTCCAAACACCATAACCCTTGAAGAGGTAAAAAAAATAAATCCTGATGGGATAATAATTTCACCAGGTCCTGGTTCTCCAGATAATAAAAGGGATGTTGAAAACTGCCCTGAAATTATAATGAACATGGACGTTCCAATATTGGGCGTTTGTTTAGGTCATCAAATAATAGCTCACATATTTGGGGGAAAAGTCGATAGAATACCACCAGTTCATGGTAAATCAAGTTTAATCAAACATGACGGAAAAACCATATTTAAGGATATTAAAAACCCATTGGAAGTTGGAAGATACCATTCTCTTGCAGTCCTTGAAGTTCCAGAGGATTTTGAAGTTTCTGCCGTAACAATCGATACAGATAAAGAAGTTGTCATGGGAATAAGGCATAAAAAAAGACCTATTGAAGGGGTTCAGTTCCATCCCGAAAGTGTATTGACTGAATGGGAAAATAAAGAGGGTTTAAAGATTATTAAAAATTTTATAGATGGGGCATTGGATTACAAATAATAAATTGGTGGTATTTTGGATATACTTACAATATTTCTTATTGGTTCATTGGGAATGGCAGTAATTGTTATTATTATGTTACATAAATACTATTCATCAAAGATGATTAAAACATTGGATGAATGGAAAAAAACAGAATTAAAAGAGTATGAGAATCAAATATATAAAAATATAAAATTAGAATATAAGGCAGAATATGAAGAAAAATTTAGAAAATTAGAAGAAAAATATCAAGAAAAAATTGAAGAATGGAAACAGAAGGAACTAATTGATATTCAATCCCAAATAAAGACAAGTGTAGAGAACGAGTATAAAGCAAAGTATGAGTCAATGACTAAGGAAAATCTTGAAAAACTACATAAAGAATATGAAAATAAGTTCAACGAATGGAAGCAAGGGGAACTGACGGAAATCCAGAAACAAATCCGAACAAGTGTTGAAAATGAATATATGGCAAAGTATGAATCCCTAATGAAAGAAAATATCGAGGAGTTACATAAAGAATATGAAGACAAATTCAATAATTGGAAGCAGAAAGAACTAATTGAGATTCAATCTCAAATAAAAACTAGTGTAGAAAATGAATACAAAGCAAAATATGAGGAAATGTTAAAAAATAATCTTGAAAAACTCCACAAAGAATATGAAGACAAGTTTAATGAATGGAAACAAAAAGAATTAACTGAGCTCCAAACACAGATTAATACGAGTGTAGCGAATGAGTATAAAGCAAAGTATGAATCGATGTTAAAAGAGAACCTTGAAAAAACACACAATGAATACGAAGCTAAGTTTAATGAATGAAAACAAAAAGAATTACAAGAATTAAAGGAAAATATCTATGAAAATATAAAAAAGGAATATGAAACAAAGTTTGAGGAATGGAAAAGAAAAACAGAAATGTGTATAAGAACTGATGCTATACAAAGGTCATCTACAACAATCCTTGGAAAAGTTGGAGAACAATTAGCTCCTTTGTTACTATTTGAAAACCATAACATAAATCTAAAAGATTTAAGATTTTTAGGCTCTCCAATAGATTTCATTGCATTTAAAGGATTGGAAGAAGAAAAACCTGAGGAAGTCGTATTTATCGAGGTAAAAAGTGGAAATTCTGCTAATTTGACGAAACGAGAAAGAATGGTTAAAAAATTGATAGAAAATAAAAAAGTGTCTTGGATGACATTCCATACAAAAACAGAACTTAATAATTTATCCAAAAATACAGTATAGTGAGATTATGTTTATTAAAATATGTGGTATTAAATCACATGATGAACTAAAAATAGTTGAAAAATATGCAGATGCCACAGGGGTAATTGTGGAATCTGAATCTAAAAGAACTATAGACCTTGATAAGGCTAAAGAGTTGATAGAAACGTCTAAAATCCCTGTATTTACAGTTTCCACATTAAGCGATTTTGAAGGCTGGGCAAATGTGATAAAAGAAACTGGGACAAAATATATTCAAATTCACTCAAACATGAAACCTACCGATGTTGAAAGAATAAAAGACGAATACGATGTTTTTATAATGAAGGCATTTAAAGTACCTAAGATGAGCTCAGCTCCTGAAAAAGATGCTGAAGATTTGATAAATGAAATAGAAGAATACAACGATATCGTTGATAGAGTTTTACTTGATACAGGTAAAGGTTGCGGTATCACACACGACCATAGAATAAGTAAAATGGTTTGTGAAAAGTTTAATGTGGTACTGGCAGGCGGTTTAAATCCTGAAAATGTGATGGAAATCACAGAATACGTTCAACCATTTGGTGTCGATGTATCAAGTGGTGTTGAAAAAGATAATAAAAAAGATGAAGATTTAATAAAATCATTTGTTAAAAATTTAAACATCAATAAAATATAAAATATTATTTTGGTGATAAAAAATGGAATTAAGATTTGGAGAATACGGAGGGCAGTATGTCCCAGAGGTACTTATGCCATCATTAAAGGAATTGGAAAAGGCGTATAAAGAATATAAAGATGATCCAGAGTTTAAAGAAGAGCTCGACTATTACTTAAAAAAATATGCTGGAAGAGAAACACCACTATACTTTGCTGAAAATCTTACAAAAAAGATTGGTGGAGCTAAGATATATTTAAAAAGAGAGGATTTATTACTCGGTGGAGCTCACAAAATAAACAACAGTCTTGGTCAGGCACTTTTGGCAAAAAAAATGGGAAAAACACGATTAATAGCTGAGACCGGTGCAGGAGAGCATGGATTATCAACTGCAATGGTCGGGGCATTGTTTGGAATGAAGGCAAGAATTTACATGGGAGCAATAGATGTTGAAAGACAGAAGTTAAACGTTTATAAAATGAAGTTGCACGGTGCAGAGGTCTATCCAGTAGAATCTGGTTCAAAAACATTGAAGGATGCCATAAATGAAGCATTGAGAGACTGGGTAGAAACATTTGAAGACACACACTACTTAATAGGTTCTGTTGTTGGACCGTACCCTTATCCATCAATAGTTAGGGATTTCCAGTCAGTTATAGGAAGAGAGGCAAAACAGCAAATACTTGAAGCAGAAGGAAGGCTTCCAGACTGTATTGTTGCCTGCGTAGGTGGGGGCAGTAACTCTATAGGAATATTTAATGAATTTAAAAACGATAAAGAAGTTAAATTAATTGGTGTAGAAGCAGCTGGAGAAGGGCTTGACACTGAAAAACATGCGGCTTCATTACTTAGGGGTAGAAAAGGAATACTACACGGTATGTTCTCATACTTCTTACAGGATGAAGATGGACAAATTAAACCAACATACAGCGTCTCTGCTGGACTCGATTATCCTGGCGTAGGTCCTGAGCATGCATACCTTAAAGATATCGGAAGAGTGGAGTATGCTGGAATAACTGATGAAGAGGCATTAAATGCATTTTTAGAACTTTCAAGAACAGAAGGAATAATACCTGCTCTTGAATCATCTCACGCCGTTGCCCATGGTATGAAAGTGGCAAAAGAAATGGATAAAGATGAAATTGTAATAGTAAACCTTTCAGGAAGGGGAGATAAGGACTTACACACGGTTATGAAGTATATTAAATTTTAATTAGGATACGAATAAAATAAAAATAAAATAAACATGGGAGTGATTGTATGGAAAAAAAATTGGTTAGTTTTATAGTTGCAGGAGACCCAAATCCAGAGGCAACATTAAAATTTATGAACGCTTTGAGCAAATATTCCGATATAATAGAGCTCGGTATTCCGTTCAGTGACCCGATGGCAGATGGAGAAACAATTCAAAAAGCAGATATTAGAGCATTAAATGGTGGAATGAGAGTTTCCAAAGTTTTTGACATTATAAAAGAGTTTAGAAAAAATTCAGATACTCCAGTAGTTGTGATGACATACTACAATCCTATATTCAGTATGGGCGTAGAAAACTTTATAAAAAAATTAAAAGAAGTTGGTGGCAACGGTTTAATAGCTGTTGATTTACCTGTTGAAGATTCAGAGGAATATCTTAATATCTGCAAAAAGTACGGTATCGATACAGTGTTCCTTGCTGCACCAAATACATCAGAGGATAGACTTAAAAAGATTGATGAAGCGAGCTCTATGTTTATATATTTGGTTTCAGTTTATGGGACCACTGGAGCTAGGGACGATGTTTCCGATCTTGCATTGGATTTCTTAAATAGGACCAAAAAACTCTGTAAAAATCCCGTTTATGTTGGATTTGGAATATCAAAAGGAGAACATGCTAAAAAATTCATTGAAAACGGTGCTGACGGTGTTGTTGTAGGAAGTGCCTATGTAAGGATAATTGAAGAATATGGAGATTCAGAAGAAGCCGTTAAAAAACTTGAAGAAAAGGCAAAGGAATTAAAAGAAGGAGTTATAGAAGGGAGCAAAGCGAACTAAAATTATAAAAATCCAAGATTTTATTAGTTGAGATATGCATCCAATATTGCCTGTCTTTTTCTATTTTTTAAAATTTTACTTTTTGATGTATAACCTTCTAAAGGAGCTCTTAAGAATTTTTTAACATTATTTAATGCATTGTTTAAATTATCAAATTTCCCTATAGGATTCTCTAAGGCTTTTTTAACTCCCGTCCTAATCTGCCAAACTCCAACTGGAGCATAGTATTTTGGGGTAACTTCTCTGAATATCAAAACTTTAGACTGTCTTTTTCTCTTCCTAAGGTGTTCAAGTACACTTAAACGTGAAGCATAGAACGCCCCCGTAGTTTCTTTGGCATAATCTTTTATTCCTTTAATGTCTTCAAAATCACCCAAAACCCGTGGATTTTTAGATCCAAATAATGATCCATTAAGCCATACTTCCAGTAACTCAAACGAATATTGATCAGGCATTAAAAGAACGGTATATCTATTTCCAAGGAATTCATAGAAATAAAGTTCATAGTTGTTAATATATGGACGTCCTAAAACTTCTTTTTTTAGATTTTTTCCAAGCATATCCTGAATTGCGGTTATGCTCCATCTGGTAGGTACCAGTTTTTTGTTTAATCCAAGTAATCCTGCTGAAAGTAATTTAATTATGTAGTATTCATCAAATCCTGCATTGTAAAGTGAAATAACGGCTTCACTGGCTTTAAAGTCATCGTTAACTATATATTCACTTTTATTAGGTATTTTTGGATTCTCTGAAATTTTAAATTTTAAGAGCTCCCCTCTTGGCCCGAGTGGTGGGGCAAATTCGCTTGGAACTACATTTAATGATGGTTTATGTTTAAGAGTAATTTCACTGTCCACAGGTTTTATTGCCATTGAGAGCTCCTGAATATCACTTAAATAACTGGAGTTTTTATTTACATTAACATTTGCAGTAGCCTGTCCCATAACTAACATTGATCTATACTCCAAAATATTTTCAATACTTGCATTTTCCCATTTTAGTGGATTGTCTAAATGGGATGTATTTCCCTCAACTGGTGGTACCATAGGACCAATTCTAACTTTAGGATAGCCGAATTCTCCAACAAATATTGATGGTGGAGAAGCTCCAAATATCTCTTTTTTGTTGAGGATACTTTTAGTATTTTTAACTATTCTGAATCTCTCTAAAATTGGACATTTTGGTCTCCCACAAATCTGTTTTCGACCCTTGCAATATGAGCAGACTTTTGATTTAAATAGTTCCATAAAATCCCCGTTAAAGTGTATAAATTAGTTATCCGTAAAAATTTAGTTAAATAAAAAATAAAATAAATAAAAATAAAAAATTATTTGAATCTATTGTTTATTTATCAAGTTTCTTTTTAAGAATTTCTACAACCATTTTAGGTTCAGCTCTTCCCCTAGTTAGTTTCATAACTTGCCCCATCAGGAAGTTTAAGGCTACTTTATTTCCACCTAAGTAATCTTCAACAGCTTTAGGATTGTTCTTTATCGCTTCATCACAGGCATTTTCAAGTGCACTGTCATCGGTGATTACAGTTAATCCAAGTTCTTCAATTATTTGTTTTGGAGTTTTTTCTCCCCTGTGATCTACGAGTATTTCTATGACTTTTTTACCTATTTTCTGGCTGATAGTTTTGTTCTTTATTAGTTCGATGAGCTCTATTAAATGTTCTGGCTTTAAATTACTTTCAAAGAAGTCTATTTTGTTGTATGCTAAAACCCTTCTTAACTCATTTCTTATCCAAATGACCGCAAGATTTATACTTTCCTTATCGCATCCTAACTCATTAACTACTTTTTCAAATACATCTGCCAACTCTAAATCAGAAACTAAAACCTTTGCATCGCCTTCTTTTATCCCATACTGCTCAACGAATCTTTTTTCTTTGTTCATTGGGGTTTCAGGCATTTCAGATTCAACTTCTTTTACCCACTTTTCATCGATTACAATAGGCTGAAGGTCTGGGTCAGGGATATATCTATAATCGTCTGCAGTTTCCTTGCTTCTCATACCTTTTGTAATCATTTGGCTTTCCATAAATGCCCTTGTTTCTCTTTTTATTTCTCCGCCCCTTCTAATGACGTTTTTCTGTCTAATAAATTCATATTTTAATACTTTATAAACACCCTTGATGGAGTTTACGTTTTTTACTTCAACCCTATTCCCTTGAATTCCTTTGTAATTGACAGATATGTTTACATCGGCCCTCATTGTACCTTCTCCTCTTAAACGGCCGATGTATCTAAACAATCTCATGAGCTGTTTCAAGAATTCTCTGGCTTCTTCTGGATTTTTCATATCTGGTTCTGTAACAATCTCTATAAGGGGTGTACCGCTCCTGTTGTAATCTACAATACCTAAATCTGGTTTGTACTGCCCAGGGTCTTCTTCAAGGTGAACTTCTGTAATTCCAACACCTAAAAAGTTCCCATTTACTCCAATGGGCACTGAAGTTTTTTGATATCCGCTTGGTAAGTCTGGATATGCATAGTGCTTCCTTTGGAAGTATATATCTTTGTCCAGGACTATCTCACAGTTTAACATTCTTGCAACCATTATTGCAGTATCTATGGCTTTTTTGTTTGGAGGCATTGGTTTTGCTCCAGGATGTCCAATACAAACTGGACATATGTTCGTGTTTGGGGCAACATCCTTGTAGTTGGTAGGACATCTACAAAATAATTTTGAGTCTGTATCAACTTGGACGTGAATTTCAAGACCGCACTTCATAGATACGTCTTCACTCATCATTTCACCTTTAAATATAATAGATTATACTAATATTGAGTATATGAGGTATAACGACATACCATTGTATAATACAGTATAATATGCTATATTATTATCATATAACATATTATATAATATATTGATTTTCAAATTTTACGAAACTCGACAAATCTTTGATTTAGTTGAAAATCTGGATTGTTCGACTCTCGATTCAATTGTTTCAATGTTTCGATAAAAAGATTTTAAAGTATCCTTTCAATGGGTAGTACTAAAATATCTCTTGCTCCAAGTTCCTCCAACTTAGATACTGTTGTGAATACCTGATTTTCATCGATTACTACATGAATGGCAACCATATTATCATTAGATAAAACTTCTGAAATTGTTGGACCACTCATTCCAGGGATAATCTGTTTTATTTCATTTACCTTTTCTTTTGGGGCATTCATCATAATTAGCCTTTTGGTTTCTGCATAAAGAACGCTCTTTATCCCATTGATTATTTGATTTATTTTCATTCTCTTTTTTGGATCATTCATACTGTCTTTATTTGCTATAAGTCTTGTTGTGGATGAAACTATTTCTTCGATTATTTTCAGCCTATTTAATTTAAGTGTGGTTCCAGTGGATGTTAAATCACTTATTAAGTCTGCCACACCGATAAATGGAGCAATTTCAGTAGCTCCACTTAATTCGATTATTTCCAAATTAAGTCCCTTCTTCATCAAGTATTTCCTTGTTAAATTAGGGAATTCTGTTGCTATTTTCATTCCATCTTTTAGATCATTAATGGAATTGATTTCTGAATTTTCTGGAGCAGCCAGTACCAGCCTGGCTTTTCCAAAGTTAAAATCAAGTGCATGTTCTATTCTGTCTTCGACGCCCCTTTCTAAAATTAAGTCATAACCTGTAACTCCAATATCTGCCACACCATCTGCAACAAATTCTGGGATATCCTTCGCCCTTGCGAACATTACATTTATTTCATCGTCAACAGTTTGGGCAAATAAGCTTCTTCCGTGAACAGTTATTTTTAGTCCTGCTTTTTCTAAAATTTCATTTACTGGTCCTGAGATTCTTCCTTTGTTGGGTAATGCAAATAAAATCAAAATACCACCTATAATAATGTAAAACTTATATTGTGTTTCAATGACATATATATGTAATGAAATTATATAGTATACTAATATTTTAGTAGTTTATTTAAGAATCCTGTAGTAATGTTGAATCATATATCAAAGGTATGTAGGTTCGACACAAATTAAAAGTTTTCGATATCTACTGTAGGTTGATAGAACAAAGGACAAAAACAATGTCAATATAATTAATTTTCCAATTTAGTAGTTTGTATAAAATTTTATATAATATGAACTTTTAACTTAATTTAATCAAATAATAAGGGTAAAAGGGGACATAATGCACAAAGAACAACTTATGGAATTACATCAATTTTTTGTCCATGTCTTTAGGGAGATGGTGCCTGAAGACTACAAATGTGAATATTTAGAAATATATAAAGAGTTAGATGTAATGCCCCATCACATTCACAAGTTAAAGACCGAACAAAGAGCTGCTATTTTTTTGCTTTCTGCATGTATCGCAGATTATTTATCAAAGATTGACGAAAATATTCCTGAGAATTTATCAAAAAGACTAGCTGAGAATGCATTTAAGTACGTGAATATTAAACCAAAGAAGGCTAAAAAGAGTAATAGCCATAAATGCACAGTCTCAGTTTCACCTAAAGACAAAAGAAATATTAGAAATACTGTGTAAATATCTTTTGTGAATATTTCTATTTTTACATATTGAACTACACAATATTCTTTTTTGGAGGGATAATTTGAAAGAAGATGGTGGGGATTCTCCATATTATGATATGTGCCACAGACAAAATTTACAGACACGTTCAAAAACCGAAGATATTCAAAAATATCAGCAAATTCAACATATACTTGAAGAAGTTTTAAAAGATATAAGTCCAGATAACAAAGAAAAAACTGAACTAAGAGAGTTTTCAAACAAGGTTATCGAAGAGCTGAAAAAGATATTAGAATATCCTGCAATTGACATAGTGCAGGTAGGTTCAACAGCAAGGGATTCAAATTTAAAAAACGATTACGATATTGATATATTTATAAGATTTGAAAAAAATACCGAAAAAGAACAGCTAAAAGAAATTGGACTAGAGCTCGGAAAAAAAGTAGTGGAAAAATTAAATGGAAAACATTGGATAGAGTATGCTGAACATCCATATATCTCTGCAGAAGTGGATAAATACTCCCTTGACATTGTCCCGTGTTATAAGATTGACTGGAATGAGAAAATAATTTCTGCCGTGGATAGGACACCATTACACAATGAATTTTTAAAGGAAAGGCTTGAGAAAAGAAACCTATGCGATGACGTAAGACTCTTGAAAAAGTTTTTAAAAGGAATTGGAATATATGGTTCTGATTTAAAAACCAAAGGTTTTTCAGGATACCTTTGCGAGCTCCTTATAATTCATTACAATGGATTTATCAACCTCTTAAAGAATGCCAAGGACTGGAAGATAGGGCAGAAGATAATATTGGAAGATATATTTAAAATTTACAACTTGGATGAGGATTATAAATTTAAAAAGTTTAATGATCCCCTCATAGTTTACGATCCTGTGGATCTAAATAGGAACGTAGCAGCAGCATTGAGTAAAGAAAACCTCTGTAAATTTATATTCTATTCACATCAGTTCCTGGAGAACCCATCCAAAGACTTTTTCTACGATTACCGCGGAAAGTTAAGAGATATACTCAATGATAGAGAGAAGGGTCTTTTGATCACATTGAAAATTAATAGAAACAAGGATATAGTTGATGATGTCATATATCCACAAATGGATAAACTTCAAAAAAGTATCAATAAAGTTCTTAAAGAAAACGACTTTGAATTTTTGAGATACTGCAACTATGCAGATGACGATTTCTGTTACTTATCATGGGAATTTTTAATTTATGAACTTCCAAATGTAAAAATCAATGAAGGCCCACCGGTTTTTGATAAAGAAAGAGTGAATAAATTTATAAAAAAGAACGATAAATATTTTATCAAGAACTGCAAGGTGTGTGCCTATACAACCAGAAAATATAAAAATGTCCATAGCTTATTCAATGATATGATTAATGGAAAGTTAAAGGGATTTATTTCATATCCCAAATATGTACATCCGGAAAATGCAATTCTTCAACAGGGTATATTCATAGACCGAAATTAAATCCCATTGAAAAATTAATTAATGATTATTTCAAATATTCTTTTTTAGTGGAAGTATGGAGAGCAGTACTTTAATAAAAAAATGTAACGAATTTTTGGACAGGTTGTCGAAATTTAAAGATGAATTAATTATGTTAGATGGTAGTGTAAATAACGATTTGATTGCAAAATTAGAGGATAATTTACAGACTTTAGAATGTTTTAAAGAAAAAATGGAACTTAAAGGCTTTGATACTCCGTTTATAGGTGTTGGAAGACTAAAAGGTAGTGATGAAGACGATATATACGACATAATGAATTATACCACGTACTTGAGAAGAATTGTAGATGAAAAGAAAGGAGCTCTTGAAAGGGTAAGGTATGCAATAGTGGCCCATAAAATAGCACTGGGAAATATACTTGATGAGATTGGGAACAAGGAAATAATTTATTTACTACCTTACGATGGGTCCTATAAGGAATCATTGACTAATTTACCATCCTTTTTTATAAAAACATACAAGAAAATTTTAAATATTTTTGAATCCGAAGGCAAGGGAGTCATAAGTTCAACAACTCTTTCTTTGATAGTTGTAGAAAATGGGAAAAGAAAGTTCAAAAGGGTAAAAACAGAAGAACAAGACTATGAAAGATACATAAGGGAAAACTACGAAGATGCGATAATCACATCAATAAAGAGGAATTATTCAAAAAACAAGCTTCTAAATGACCAGTATGTAAAAAAAATACTGGCGTTAGCCTATTTAGTTACTTACCGGGAAGAAATAGAAATTGAGATAGAAAAAAAGTTAAGGAAAGTATTATCCAAAAGTCAGAGGAAGTTAATCAGTAAATACAAGGAAATTATGGAGAGTTTAGGCGGAGAACATTTTGAAGGAGGAATTATTGACGTTAGGGTCTTAGATGAGTTGAAACTAAAAGAATTAAAAGCCAGAGAAGAGCTGGAAAAATTAGGACTTTATAAAAATGGTAAACCAATAGAAGAACTTAGGATATCATTGGACGTTGAAAAAAATATAACGGAAGATATATGTTTAAAAATATCTTTAAAATACCTCTCATTGGATTTATTTAACTACTATCTACATAAAACACCTGATGAAAGAACCCGTTCAAATATGTTTCCTTCAATACTCGTTACTCCATCAAAAGCCCATTTAAAATGGATGAATATAGAAGGAATAGATGCAAAAAATGTCCTTGACTTGAAGTTTTTATTTGAAAAGGAGCTCCCAAAGTACAACATACCTTTAAAAAATATTGGTGGAGTAGCCCTGTACTTAATCCATGACTGGGATGCTGTAGAAAGATTTGGATTTAAAAAGGAAGATATTGAAGAAGTATTAAGAAATATGGCCCCTATTGAAAACGTTAAGTCGATTTTAAAGGAAAAAGTGGATATTAAAAAATTAGAAAGTTACAACGAGATTAAGAAGGAAAAGACTAAGAAATTCTTGAATTTACTTGGAAAAATTTAAATAATTTATTTGTGATAGCATGTTAAATCCTATTTTATTAATATTAACTATAGTATTTGATAGGATATTGGGGGAGCTCCCTGAAAAAATACACCCTGTTGTAATGATGGGAAATTTAATTTATTTTTTTGAGAATAAAATATTTAAATCAACTAATTCTGAGTTTAAAACTAAAGATTTTGTTTTAGGTATATTCACTGTTTTTAGCGTTTTAGCTATTGTTTTTATTGCATCTTACTGTGCTGAACTGCTTATAAACAAAATACCTGATAATTACTATTTTATAAAATATGTTATCTATTCATTTATTCTATCTACAACGATAGGATACAAATCATTGATGGATTTTTCAAAAAAGCCAATAGATTATTTAAATAATGGAGATTTAGAAAATGCGAGAAAATCTGTTCAATGCATTGTAAGTAGAAATGTTTCAGAGCTCGACGAAGAGCATATTTTATCTGCATCAATTGAAAGTGCATCTGAAAATATAACCGATAGTATCGTAGCTCCTTTGTTTTATGCTATTTTGTTTGGTCTCCCTGGTGCGTTTATATACCGAGCTGTGAATACGATGGACGCCATGATAGGATATAAAAATAAAAAGTATTATTACTATGGAAAATTCGCAGCTCGTTTAGACGATGTATTGAATTTTATCCCATCCCGTATTGCTGGAATTCTTTTAATTATCTCTGCACCGCTTTATGGAGGAAGTGCAAAAAAAGCATTTATTGGATTTTTAAAGGAAGGGCATAAAACACCGTCTCCAAACTCTGGATACACAATGGCCACAATAGCAAATGCTTTGAATATGACTCTGGAAAAAATAGGGTATTATAGATTAGGTACTGGAAAAATAACTGTTGAAAAGGCATACAAATCCTTAAAAGCTATTGATGTTGATGTTTTTGTGTTTATTTTAGTTTATATTATGGTTTACTTCCAAACCTTTTAGAAAAAGGTTTGGATTCCAAAACCAGATACCTACTCAACTTCGTTGAGTAGGTATATAAAACCTAACGTTTTACTACTTAAATTCCTTCGAATTTGATGGTCTGATTTTAACGCTCAAAAGGCATTATTAAAATATGTTAAAACTAAATAATTTCCTCCCACTATGGTCTGATTTTAACATAAGCACATGTCACAAGTGATTGTAGCAATAGCTGCAATTTCCATCCCACAATGGTCTTATTTTAACTGTAAAAAAGAGGTAAAACTACTAGCTGATGAGCTACTATTTCCATCCCACAATGGTCTTATTTTAACGCAGATATAGTATCTGCATCAACTTCAATGATTGATTTCCATCCCACTATGGTCTTATTTTAACACCGTTTTACCACTCTAAAAACATTTTTACGTTATTTCCATCCCACTATGGTCTTATTTTAACCCCTGTCATATAAATGAAATTGATTACATTATAAAAGATTTCCATCCCACTATGGTCTTATTTTAACACTGAAAAAATAGACGAGGTAATAGGTAAAGAAATTTCCATCCCACTATGGTCTTATTTTAACAGTTGAGAATTTTCCTTATTTCCCTATAAAGAAAGTTGTATCTTCCCTTATTTAAAACTTTTTATCTCGAACCTATGATCTGGAGCTCTATATATAAAGACGTGCGACTAGTTGTTTGGTTTTATTTTCTAAAATAAAGAACATGCAGTTGCACAAACTAAAAAATAAACAATATTTGTAAGGAAAACATGATAAAACTAACCATGATACTTAAACTAAGCTAGATCTTAATAAATCCTAACATCTAAATATATAAAAAAATCATAAAACGTGGTCGGTTCGAGACGGTCTATTTATCCTTAAAATCAAAATTAAAAAACATATAAACTATAGAATTAAAAAATATGGATAACTACGAGGATAACTATTAAGAAATAAAAAAATATTATAAGTTATTTATTATTTCATTGTTTAATTTATCAAATATATTTATTTCATCCTTGTTTACGATATTGAAGAATTCTGATTTAATACTTTTGAAATACTTATTAATATCTTCATTAATTCCATTGAGTTTTAACATATGTCTTATTTTTTCATTATTTATACCTTCAAAACCATGGGCCACTATTGTTGTATGCCTTAGGTTGTTATAGTTCTTTTTATACATTTTTTGTATTTTTTCATAGGTCCTGAGCTCACTTGAATAGTATCCATATAAATAACCTATCAATTTCTTGTAAGTTGGAGTATTTATACAAATATTATATTCCACTTTACCGTTGCGTGTTATTATATTTCCACTTCTATCCTTCTTTTTGCAGTTTTCTTCGATAAAACTCCTTAGTTTTGATACGCCCTTATGATTTACAGGCTTGTTAAATTTAATTCCATTTGACAAATATCTTAAATAACTTCTAATTTTATTGTTTAAGTCCTCCACACCAATATTTTTAACATTAACAAACCCAGATGGTGGATTGTTTCCCAATTTATAACTAATTTCAGTTTTCGTTTTTTCAAACCACTTTAAAACAAAATACTGGCCCATAGCCTCCTCCAATCTATAAACCCTTGCTAAAAAGTTCGCATAGTTTCCATTTTTTAATTCAATTTCCATATTGTCCAAAAGTTCAAGGATAAGATATTCTAACTTTTTAATCGTGTTACTCTCATTCCTTAGTTTCTTTAATCTCTCCTCATTGTAGTATTTTACTGCATTATCGAAATCAAAATTTAATCGGTAATTTAAGTGTTTAATTAACTTTAAAACTTCTTCATCATCTTCATAATATTTTTTAAATGACAATGCACCAGTATAATTGTAATTCCTAATTAAATCTTTTACTTTTTCTTTTATTATTCTATTTTCAAAGAACCCCATATTTGCTGGACTAACTTCTCCATTAACAACCTCTGCAACTTCTGTTTTATTCTTAAATAGCGATGCTAATCTTATTGCTTCTTTACTTGTTGGGACGCCACCACTTATTTCAAATATTAATTTATCAAATTTTTTATAGTTATTATTGATTATTTCGTGTATATGATTAAACCATCTCTCTAAATTTGATGCATCAAATTTAGCAACCTTGATTTCAACCTTATTTAAATATCCTTTTTTTTCTAAAACTTTTTTAATAATTTCTGCTTCAATAAATGTATCTCCTTTTTTAAATCTTTCATCAATATTTTCATCTTGTTGATTTGTTGGAATTAAAATAATTTTTTCTATGTGTTTATTTAAACAGGACTGTATGATTGGTAAAGTTATATGATCTTGTATATGGTTATATTTTTCAAGGATTTTACGGGTATTATCCAAAAAATTACCTTTTTTAATATATAATTCATTAGAGTCCAAATCGTTGTTTTTATCTAATATATCTCCCAAGGTTTCTTTTAATTTATGCTCAAACTCTTTTTTAAACTGTATATCCCTATTCCCTAATGTGCAAATTAGACAAATTCCCATTATATCACTTTTAAATATGGTAAAAATAGAGAAAGTTTATATAAATATATTAATCAGTTTTTTTACAAGACGTATATCTTCTATAATTTCGTTTTCATTGGACTTATCTTCGTTGTATAGTTCAATTATATTCTTTTTAGAAACCCCCATAAATCCATGTGCTATAATTGATTTATTTCGCAAATCTGCTAAACTTTCTACTTTTTCCAATTTTTTAGGGGCTTTTTTAGTTTTATTATTTTTATTCAATTTATCCATTATATTATGGATCTTTTTGTATTTTTCAAGCCCTTTATTTTCTATTAAATACCCTACTAAATGAAACAGTGAATGTCTATTAACTCCCTTATCGATTTTTACTTTTTTCTTAGTCAAATAGTCTTTTATATCAGGATTTTCATTTAATAGCTCTTCATATTCATAAAATCTACTATCTCCATTGATATTCTTTTTATCCATAGATTTATTGAATTCTTTTTCAACGATCGTTTTCAATACCGCCTCTTCCAATCTAAATAACCTGCCTACAAAATCTACATAGTCTCCATTTTTCCATTTACTTTCTATACTGTCTATTAATAAATTAATTAGTAATTTATATTTTTCAGTAGTTTCTTTTAAATCATTGGTAGATTCATCACTTTCTAATTTCCTTAATAACTCTATTTCTCGTCTAATGTCTCTTCTATTTTCTATATTGGCTTTATTGAAAGCCTCATTAAGTTCATCAATTGCTTGTTCAAAATCAAATAAATTTTTAAAATGCAGAGCTCTTAATTTATGATATTCCCAATCTTCGATAATCTCATGTTCTTTCCCAACTTCAGATGCCAATAGATACATTTCTGATTCTTTATATGCGTTATAGTCCTCATTTTTAAATTTTTTAAATAATATCTTCCCAATATCATTTTCCTGTGGTTTTTTACCTTGTGGCTTGTATAATATCTTTGTTTTTGTTTCCCATTTTAGTATTCCATTTATTATAAGACTTGATATTTGGGCAGGAGTTCCCCCAGTTATTCCAAGATATACATCATCATAATGATCATCTAATCTGCTAAGAAGTTTAGAATATTCTTCAAGCATTACTGCATAGTCAGATGGGTTTTTATTTACTTTAATGATTTCAACATTACCTTCTAATTTTGGGTATTTCCTTATTAACCATTCTTTGATTATTTCAGCGGAATAATATGTATCTTGGTCATGTGAATTATCCTGCATTGTTGCTAACAGTTTAATGTTCAGTTCATCATACAGTTCGCATATAATTTTTATTTTATCTTTAATTAAAATTGGTTCCAAGTCCAACTTTTCATGAGCTCCGCTTAAATATAACTCTCCTGTGAATTCAAAAAAACTTTTAGAATTCAGATATTTCTCTGTTATTTCATTGTATGTTTTGTTACATTTCTCACGAAGTTTTTTGGATTTTTCTATATTCTTATTATCAAATAACGCAACTTCTCCATATCCTAAATCCCTATTACCCACATTTGATAAAAACAGTGCTTTATTCATTTTATCCCTTCAATTTTTATCCATCCCATAGGTATTTCTTTTTTAGAATCAATTACACGCGTTCGTGGGAATTCTATATAGTCGTTTACAGGCTGAACTAAGAATTTACCTGTCCTTTTATCTTTCCCTTTTTTCAGCGGGAGTATTCTTTTTATTAAATTTAAATCCTTGTTATGCTTCCATAATAATAAATAAATGGTTTTAGACAAAAATCCGCTTCCAGAACCTAATAATAAATAAAATGCATTGTTATTGTTTAAGTCATTTAAAATTTTGTTTTTATAAAAATCCTTTAAACCCTGTGGTAAATACCTATTTTTCATTTCAAATTGAATAATCGTTCTTGTAAGATTGTTACACATGTTTTTTATTTCTTCAAAATTGTTTGGAAAACCTTTTTTTATTGTTAATTCAATGGTAAATTCAGAACCTTTTTTCAATGCTTCCTTACATTCCTTATTTCCGTATATATTTGATTTATTTTTTCTTTTATATTCTATATTGTATCTTCTTGTTTCGATAAATTCGAAATTATTGGAATCTATAAAATCGCTGTCGGTAATTAACAAATATTTAAAGAAATCATCTTTAATTTTACCTATGGCATTCTCTACAACAGCACTTCCTTTTTTATTGTTGTATATTCCTCTATCTTTTAAAATACTAACTAATTTATCAATATTTTTATCATAATAATCAAAAATATATGCTGTTCTTATGGCCCCCTTTAGTGAGCTCCCAGGAACGTAGTATTTTCCATTCTGATTTATGAATTTTTTAATCTGCACACTTGCATCTTCTTTAATTTTGCAGTCAATTTCTTTTAAAATGAACTTATCAGGATATATATTTATACTTTCATAGGCCTCTTTTACGCCAATTTCCATTCTATTGTTCCCCATGTTAGATTTTATTAATTTTACCAACTCATCTATTTTATTTGCGTCATCTAAACTTTCCAATAACCTTCCCATATCGATTATTTTTGCCTTACTACCTTCAATATAATAATCCAAATTGGTATAAAAATCCCCACATCCTATGTTTAAATGAGATAATGTAGTAATCTTTAAAGTTTTTTTAGTGGAGTTATTTTGTTCAAATATATTCATAAATTCCCCCCTTGTCCAATTCATAAGATACTATTGGAATTAAAATAGGTCGTCCGTTCAATACAATTTCATGTTCAACAGTATCCGGTTTTAAATCTAAAACTTGCCCTTCAACTGATTTTTCACATATTGAACCTTCCGTCAATGCATAAACATTCTTTTTTAGTTTTGTAATATGTTCCATATTTGATGACGAATAAATATATCCACCTATTTTAATTAACTGATAACTGTTAAAGTTTTCAAATTCATTTTCTTTTGGAATAGTTATTGATAATACCGCATTCTTTTCTTTTGAAATGTATGTTTTGTTTTTTTGTTGATAGTTCTTACCCAATAATTTATTATCTATGCTTAAATCCTCGTTAAATTCATCTATAATTATGTCTTTAAAAATTCCTGCTCCAATACTTCGTTTTCCTCCCAATCCTTCGTCTTTCATTAACCGTATTGACGCCCTGATTTTTTTTACTAATTCCCCGTCAATGTCATTAAAATCAGCTAAAAAGTAAAATCCCACTATCTTATCATCTTTTCTAAGTGGTTTTATAAATTCAATGGCATATAATTGCCCTTTTTCACTATCTTCCAATGTAATCCCTTTTATTCTATCAATTGAAACCTTTTGCTCTATTATATTTTTAAACAAATTCATATTTTCAGGTTTATTATAACCGAACTTCTTTTTTTCATCCTCGGTTATTAAATATTCTTTTCCTATCGTTATCTTTTTCAATGTCTTTTCGTTATGTTTTTTAAGAGCCCCTATTGAAATGAATTTGATTTTTTTGAAATCCTTTGGTTTTTCTTCAATATCCTCCTGTGTATCTTTATCAAACCCGAGCATTACCATAGGTTTAGGGATAAATAATATCTCATCTTCAATTTCTGAACCATTTTTATTTTTAAATTTATATATTGCAGGAAATAACGAAGATATTTTTAATTTTTTTATTTCTTCCCCATATTTATTAAATTCATCAACCCCATATAGCTTAATAAAGTTATTAACCATTGCAGAAAATAAACTGTTGGAATGAAATACTACGGAGCTCTCTGATAAATCACCCTCTCCAAAATGGTATTTACTATTTTTATTTGGAATAAGTTTTACAATGTGCATAATCCCACCAATCATTATAAAAATAAAAAATAATTTAAAAGTTAATGCTATTCATCAAGTTATCTAAGTCGTTAGTTTTTTCAGGAGTTAGCTCTATTTCATTTACTGTCCCTTCATAATATTCTTTTGGCCTATATTTTGCACGCATTTCTTTGAATTTTATTTTACCGTACCCTCTTGAACCGCTTCCCCCTAAATAATCGTCCTCCAATAGTTTCATACCTTCAATGAATTTTTTAATTAATTCCTTATCACCATCTTTGTAGATGTTAAAAATTACTTCATATTCAAACTCAGTTCCAGCAACTACTCTTTCAATAAATCTTGGATGTTGTGCTGTTCCCTTTACCCTATCTATTACATTCTCGGGTTTTGTTTCTAGATAGTCATAAATGGTCTTTCCATCATCTAGTTTCAAATAAGCATCTCTTAGAATTGCCCTTGGTGGTTCTTTTATATTATCTGATTTATGCGGTCCGAAAAGCATACAAATATGGCAATCTGTTTTTCCACAATTGCACGGTTGTGCTTCGTTTTTATTTGTAGTAATATATTTACCATCCTTAACTTCCAGTAGACTTCTAATTTTTCCTTTTAAAGAACTTCCAGGGATAAATACTTTCCCGTTTTTATCCCTAATTACTGGATTATCGGAACCCCCTATTTTTAAGGTTTCTGCGGTCCCCCCTATATGTAATCCTGTTTTTGTCTCAATTTTACCCATTATTATTAGTTTTCCTTTTAATGTTATGCTATTCATATTTTATCCCCCTATGTTTTAATTAGATTTAGTGTATTTTTTATGGTATGCCACAACAGCCTCAAAGAATGTTTTGAAATTTTCAAAATGATTATCATTGTTCCTATCTATTTTATCCAATATCCTGCTTATTTCATTATTGAATAATTCTAACGCCTTTCTCTTGTCGGACTTTTCATTTTCTTTACTTGCATGATATGTCATTTTTGGTTTTAATAGCATTAATTTTAAATACCATTTATCATCTTTTGATTCCTTAATTTGAACAACATAGTCATAAAAGTCCCTCAATTTTGAAGATGAAATTCGTTCAATCCTTTTTTTTCCACTAATTAAATCCCCAATTTCTTCTGCCAATTCATCGGATTTTTTAATTAATATTCCTATGTTTTTAGGTTTTAAATCCAATATATTTTCAATATCTTCATCCGATAAGATTCTTCGTTCATTCTGATTTCCAGGATTTTGATAATTTTTATTTTTCTGCTTTCCCATAAAATTACCTCCCCCTTTAAATTTAACATTTGGATTATTTGCCCAATTCATTGTTGACACCCTCCTCATTTCTTGATTTTAATTCTGCAATTCTTGAAGCAATTATTATATCGTTGAAGTTAATTTCTTCTAATTTTTCCACATCACATTTTCTAATTTTATTTTCAATATCGTTTAGATAATTATCTATAAACTCCACATTATTATCCAACCCCTCTTCTTTTTTAGAATAGTTTCTATAAAGATAATATTTCATTCTCCATAGATAGGGAATATTGATTCTGATTTCAGTTTCAGGAGTATTTTTTCTTAGTGCTTTTCTTAGGTTTATGGAAGTCTTCTGAACTAACTGAACCACTCTTTTTTTACCTAATTTATCTATTGCATTTACAAACTCTTCTTCTAATTTTTTCTCATCTTCAATTTTATTCCAATTCAAAGAATGGCCAAAAATACTTACTGAATTTTTCTCCTTTTCCCCTCCATCAATTTTTACCTTATTCTCCTTTGCGTTCTCCAGCTCTTCCTCTGCTAAATAGACTCCTTTTCTGTATTCAAATTTTGGACTTACTAAAACTACCCCCGCACTTAATGTAATATCTTCATTTTCACAAACAAACTTTTTAAAGTCGTCCCTGATTTGCTTTGCCAAATCCCACACTTTATCCCATGCACCAACTATTAATGTATCATCACCTCCCGAATAGGTCAAATAAATAGAGTTTTTATATTCATCACTTGATTTGATTAGATAAGGAATATAACCTGTAAAAAACAAAGTCAGCATAGAGCTCAGTGTGCTTAATCTCGATATTGTTGCCCCGTTTCCTAAACCTTTTGTGATTATTTTACCTAAGTTATCTACATCCATCTTTAAAATGGCTATTTTGTTTGTTCCAGTTCTTTTTTTTGCATCCTCCCCCAATTCAGAGAAATCTTTTATATCTTTATCATCTAATGGAAATGCAATGCTCCAGATCTTATATGGAATTTTTAGCTCTCCGTCCTTTGGTAGGTTATACCCCTCATTTTCAAATTTAATTAATTTATAAAATTCCTTTAGTGAAGGTAATTCATTAAAAAATTTGGTTTTTTTGAATATTTTTGAATGATTATCTGAGTTATAATTGATCGTTCCTTCTTTTTCGAATTTCTTCAAAAAATTAGTTATCTCTATAAATGAAGCACAGTTTTCACATATTTTTATATGGTTATCCAATTCATTTGGATTCTTCATCTCGTTTTTACAGATTGGACATCTCTTACTCTCATCCCCATTTCCTTTTGGATTAAACAACTCCATTCCTTTGTAACTAAACTTTTTCATCTTCTTTTTAGAAGTGGCTTCTGTTGATTCCTTCCATTTATATGGAATTCCAATTTTTATGTCTTCATCCATACAATCCATTAAAAAATCAATAGGCCTTAAATCCACCTTTCCAATTGCCACATACAAATCTGCACCGAATTTTTCAAATAATATGTCGTTTATTTTTTCTTCAAAATCTGCTACTTTTTTACCATCAACGTTGTATGATAGGATGTAAAAGTGCCCCCCTCCGTAAAATAATATATTTGTTATTGGTAAGTCTAATTCTTGAATAACATATTTAGCACAGAGCTCGGTTAAAAAGTCCAAATAAAAACTCCTACCTTTGAGGGATTTATTTGCCCCTTTCGATGTAATATTAAATATAAAATCTTGAACTCCTGAAATATCCCCGTGGATTAATGAAAATAGGTCTTTATTACTGTATTTAATACCATTTTTTAATAATTTTCCAATTTTACTTATTTTTTCCGGTTTTCCCCCATATTTATCTTTAATTTCTTTTATTTTAGTTGCTTCTTTATTCAGAGTATTTAAAAGATTTTCAATATCTTCTTCATTGATTTTTTCATTTTTATATAAACTGCATGCAATAGCACAGGTAGTTTTTGAATGGTCAAATAACGAAACATCTGGCAGATATCCTTTTATCTCTTTTCCAGACTTCCAATATGTTGCAGATGGAATACACCAGGTATATTTTTGCATAAGTTGACATAACCTTTCAAAATTGTTAACATGACCCAATTCATTTAAAAAATCTTCTTTTAATTCATTATAGCTTCTATTTGGTGACAAATATATTGCCGTTTTTGATACATTTAAAGGTTTTAAATCGTATTTCTGTGAATCTTCATAATTTTTTATTTTATGGTTGCCTAATGAAATACTTTCAAAAATGGACATTAAATATTGGCTGTTTCTATTGTAGCAATCTGTTTCTTTATCCATGGTTCTTCGTTCTCCACTACTTAACCAATCGGCTAATCTAACTATTGATATAATGCCCTTTTTTATATTGTCATGATGTTTTTCCACAATATCTAAAGCTATTTTAATCTCATCTTTACCTAAATTTTCTAAAATTGGGATGTTATTCCTATGGTTTTCTAAAAATTCGATTCCAAATTTTCCATGAGTTTTTTTATTTGGATAAGTATCTGCTCTCTGGATAAATTTTCCAATATCATGCAATAATGCACCAATTTTTAATGCTTCATACTCAGGATTCATTATTCCCCCCGCAATATTTAAAAAATAATATAATGTTGAATATATTAATATTTATTAATTTCGATTTAATTTTTAAAAAATATAACCTTCTAACTATTTTAGATAATGTTGTTGAAAATAGCAATAAAAATTAAAAAAATAAAAAAGAGACGATAAAAAGAAATTTATATTAATTATTTGTTTATAACTCTTGTTATTTTGTATCTTCCAACAGCTTCAAAGTATTCTACTTCGTTACCGCTGTCGATACCTTCTACATCATCTGGCATTGGGAGCTCTAATGTTTCGTATGTTTCTAAGTCCATAATTTGTACCAAATCTCCCATAACTGCTAAAACTTGTCCTTTTCTTTTGTCAATAATTGGAACATCAATTCTTGAGGAAGATGGCCCAACGTGTTCTTTTTTAACAGGTTCAAATATACCCATTGCTGTGAGTCTTACTTTAGCTCCACCGTGTTTTCCAGGTTTTGAGTGTGTAGTACTTACAATTCTACAAGGTACGTTGTCAATAATTACATACTGACCTTCTTTTAATGAACCTAATTCAACAGGTTTTGTTCCAGGCATCCTATCACCTAAATCATATTTTTTGTTTGATTTATTTTTTTTACACATTCAATAGTTTCATATTATATATAAATTTTTTTAAACTCGATAAACTATTAAAGATTTAATTATGGGCCAATAAATCCGTAAAGGATCGTTTCGATTTCTGATATTTTTTGTTACTATTGGGTTTTTAAGTACCTATTCACATATATTTGTCCATATAGCCTCTTGGAGTAACCATCTTATCGCATATGACTTTTGTATTGGTGTTCCCGACAATAACTGTTGTTTTCATATCTATGTAAGACATATAATTATCCATATTGTTTAAAATATCCTTTAACGATGTTATTTTGTATTCTTCATCATTCCTTCCTGCATTTTTAACTATGCCTATTGTATAGTCTACATTTCTTTTATCAGAGTATTCTTTTATTAGTTCTAAAGTTTTCAAAAATGGTTCTTTTCTTGATTTGCTAAGTGGGTTGTAAATTGCAATTACAAAATCTCCTTCCAATGCAAACTTGACTCTTTTTAAAATTACATCCAATGGAGTTAGAAGGTCACTTAAACTTATGACTGCAAAATCATGATTTAAAGGAGCTCCCAGAATAGAAGAACACACACTGGCAGAAGTTAAACCACTTACAACATTTATTTCAACATTGTAGTTGTTTTTTTCATTTAATTCATAAGCCAGAGATGCCAGTCCATAAATTGTTGCATCTCCACTTGAAACTAATGCAACATCTTTATCTTTTGCTTCATTTAATGCATACTCAACTCTATCTATTTCTTTCTTCATTCCAGTTGTATATATTGGTTTTTCGAATCTTTCTATAAATTCCTTGTAACCCTTATAACAAACTATTAAATCTACAGATTTTAATACATCTTCAGCCTGTTTGGTAAAATATTCTTCGTTTCCAGGACCGATGCCAACGACATAAAGCATAATATCACTTAAAATAAAATATATAACATAATAATATGGTAGCTGTGTCAGACAGTGCTGATATCGTCATCCCAAGGTAATAACTAATTAATAGTTATATACTTACCTTAGTCAGTGGGGGTAACTCTCATCATCCACATTAGAACATATAAAAATAAAATATTTAAAGTATATGGTTCTTGAGTTATTGACGATATGATTTTAATTAGTTTTAGCTGATTTCATCGTTGTGGTTTTTTCATCATCTGAAATTGGTTTTTTAGGTATAATGAAGCATGCTATTATGTATAGGAGGATTCCCGCACCCCAACATAACGATATAAACACCCATATTAATCTAACAATTACGGGATCTATATTTAAATACCCACCTATCCCGCCACAAACACCACATAATACCTTATCCTTCTCTGACTTATAGAGTCTCTTTTTAACACCATTACATGTTTCCATGAAGATCACCTTGTTCAGTGAAGTTATTTCAAAAGAAAAGATTTAAATAGATTAATGTATTTTGAGATAACTTCAATAATTATTTAAAATAAAAAGTATTAGTTATAATGAATAGTTATAACGCATATACATTACTTTATTCTTTTAATCGTTTATATTTATTGGAGAGGTGAAATTGTGATACTTTTAGATGAGAACACAAGAGCCATAGTTCAGGGAATTACCGGGAAGCAAGGTAAATTTCACACGAAACAGATGTTGGAATGTGGAACAAACATAGTGGCGGGAGTAACTCCAGGAAAAAAAGGAGAGGAAGTCTATGGAATTCCAGTTTATGATACTGTTGCTGAAGCAGTTGAAAAACATGATGCAAATGCTTCTGTGATATTTGTTCCCGCCCCATTTGCAAAAGATGCAGCTCTTGAAGCAATTGATGCTGGAGTAGAATTAGTTACCATTATAACCGAGCACATACCTATCCATGATTCAATGGATATTGTAAATTATGGGAAAAAACACGGAACTAAAATCATTGGACCGAACACCCCAGGTTTAGCATCACCAAAAGTTGGAAAATTAGGTATTATTCCTATGAATATATTAAAAGAAGGGAACGTAGGAATGGTCTCAAGAAGTGGTACATTGACCTATGAAATTGCAAGCCAGTTAACAAGTAATGGATACGGCCAGTCAACCTGTGTAGGAATAGGTGGTGATCCAGTAACTGGGCTGAGATACTTGGAGATATTGGAAATGTTTGAAAACGATAAGGACACCGATGTAGTTGTTATGATAGGTGAGATTGGAGGTAGCGATGAAGAAAGAGCTGCAGAGTACGTTAGTAAAATGAAAAAACCTGTTGTAGCATACATTGCAGGACAATCAGCTCCAGAAGGGAAAAAAATGGGCCACGCTGGTGCGATAATTGAAAGGGGAGTGGGTACTGCAGATAGTAAAATGAAGGCTTTAAAAAGTGCGGGAGCGGAAGTTGTCAGAAGAATTTCAGAAATTCCTGCAGTGCTGAAGGATTTAGGATTATAATTTTTATGCAATTATTACAAAAAAATATTGCAGCATTACAACATATAATATTATATTAATTTTTTTATTATCTATTATTTTAAGTTTTAAAAAGTGAAATTATGACTGATTTAATAATTTGTGAAAAGCCTAATGTTGCTAAGAAGATAGCAGATGCATTAGGAAGACCTAAGAAAAAATCCTCCAACGGTGTCCCTTACTATGAGTTGGAAAGAAATGGGAAGAAAATATTGGTGGCGTCTGCAGTAGGTCATTTGTACACATTGGAGGAAAAAGGAAAAGAAAACAGAAAGTTTGGAGAATATCCGGTTTTTGATATCGACTGGGTACCTGCATCTGTTGAAGAGAATAAAAAATACGTTCAAAAGTATATAAATGTTCTAAAAAAACTTTCAAAAGAAGCTGATGATTTCTATATTGCGTCGGATTGGGATATTGAAGGGGAATTAATAGGTTACCATGCTTTATACTATTGTTGCGGTAAGAAGAATGCAAAAAGGATGAGATTTTCAAGCCTTACTAAAAAAGAAATTGTTAAAGCCTATGAAAATCCAGATGAAATTGATTTTGGGCTTGTGGATGCAGGAGATAGCAGGCATAAGGTAGATTGGTATTTTGGTATAAATATCTCAAGAGCTCTGATGCAGGCAATAAGGGCAGTGAAAAGATGGAAAACTATGAGTACTGGAAGGGTCCAGGGACCTGCACTTTCTTTTTTAGTAGATAAGGAGCTTGAAATAAGAAAGTTTGTTCCAAAACCGTACTGGGTAATTGATGCTTTACTTGAAGGTCAACTGACCGCAGTACATGAAAACGAAAAGTTTTGGGATGAAGGGGAAGCAAATAAGATATACGACAAAATAAAGGAAGAAAAAGAAGCCATAGTATCTGAAATCAAAAAGACAAAGAAAAAGATAAAACCAAATCCACCATTTGATTTAGGAACACTACAAAGGGAGGCACATAAAACTTTTAGATTTTCACCAAAAAAGACGCAGGAAATCGCACAGAAGCTTTATGAAAAAGGATTGTGTTCTTACCCAAGAACATCTTCCCAAAAGCTACCAAAGGATAGAAACTATTTGGAAGAGACTCTAAAAAATATTTTGGGCCATAGTGATTATGGAAAATATGTTGATGTAATTTTAAAGGAGAAAAGAAAACCAATTGAGGGGAAAAAAGACGATCCAGCACATCCTGCAATACACGTAGTAGATACTCCAAAAGAAGACTTGCCGGATGATGAGAAAAAACTCTATGACTTAATAGCGAGAAGGACGCTTGCAACATTCTGGGATGATGCAGAAAGGGAGTATGTAAAAGTGGTATTGGACATAATGGGGGAAAAATTCAAGCTCAGTGGTTCAAGAACGGTTAAAGAAGGATGGCATGAAATATATCCATTTACTAAATTTGATGAAAATGAGCTCCCACCATTGAAGAAAAACGATAAAATAAAGGTAGAAAAAGTATCTATCGAAAGAAAAGAGACCAAGCCACCAAAAAGATACACGATGTCATCTATAATAAAAGAATTAGAGGACCGTAAGCTCGGAACAAAATCTACTAGGGCAGATATCGTTGAGAAACTGGTTAAAAGAGGATATGTAGTTGAAGACGGCTCTTTAAGTGTTACGGATTTAGGAATTGGTGTTATTGAAACATTAAGAAAGTACTGCCCTGAAATCATAGACGAAAAAATGACGAGAGAGCTTGAAGAAAAGTTAGAGCTCATACAGGATAGAAAGGTCAAAAAAGAAGATGTTTTAGAAGATGCAAAGAAGAAGTTAACAAAAATCCTCAACGAGTTCAAGGAAAAAGAGAGCGAAATTGGGAAAGAACTTGTTGAAAAAATTGATACAACAAACAAATCCCTAAAGACCATAGGGAAATGTAAATGTGGCGGTGACCTCATTATAATAAGAACAAAGGGCAAAAAAAGATTTGTTGGATGTACCAAATATCCAGAATGTGATATTACTTATCCATTACCTCAGAAGGGAAGAATAAAGGTTTTAAATGAAACCTGTGAAACCTGTGAAAGCCCTATGATAAGTATTGACAACAGAAAACTTTGTGTAAATCCTGACTGTAGTTCAAAAATAACTGAAGAAGAGGTAAAGGAACTAGAAACCGCGAAAAATTCTGAAAAAACCTGTCCAAAGTGTGGAGGAAGTCTTGTTATAAGGAAGGGTATATATGGGGTATTTTTAGGTTGTGAAAACTATCCAAAATGTAAATACACTGAAAAAGTTACAGGAGAAAAAATTGAAAAAGAGGTAGTGGGCGAATGTCCTAAGTGTGGTGCAGAGCTCTTAAAAAGAAGAGGGAGGTATGGGCAGTTCATAGGATGCAGCAACTATCCAGATTGTAAGTACACAGAAACTCTAAAAAAGCAAAAGTCTTTGGAGAACAGTAAATCCGAAGGATCTACTGATGAGCTCAAGAAGAAAAATAGTAGCAAAAAGAAAAAGAAAGAAGATGAAGAAAAGAGTAAAGAAGTAAATAAAAAAGAGAAAGGAAAGGAAAAAAAGACCAAAACCAGTAAAACCAGTAAAAAAGGAACTAAAAAAACTAAAGCCAAGAAAGCTGATGATAAATCCTAAAATTTAATTTTTAATTAAAATAATAAACAAACCTAAAATTATCAAAATAATCCCTGAAATATAGTTAACAATTTTTAAGTTAACAATTTTTTCAAATATTTTTTTACCTTCAACTCCAAGGGTGCTGAGTGCAACTATTGGAAGTCCATACCCCATTGAATAGATGAACAATGCCAAAAATCCAAATGTTACATCTGATTTTGATGACACATAAGTTAGAATTCCAGCCAAAACTGGGTCTGCACAGATGTTGGCACCAAAACCGTAAGAAATTCCAAGAATAATTGATGTCAATAGCTTATATTTAAATGAAATATTTTTGTTACTGAATTTGGTCATAATTTCATTAAAAAGGTTCTTTTTTAACCTAAATGAAAAACCCTGTTTAAATACAATTAATATACCAAAAAATATTGCCAAAAACCCTGCAATATACTTTAGTCTGTAAAATCCTATTAAAATCCCAAAAACCGATGAAACAGCACCTAATAAACTAAAAACTATAGAGAATCCTAAAACAAAACTTAAAGATACAAGAAAAGCCTCTTTTTTAGACTCCGAAATTCCAAAGGTGTATGTAAATACCACCGGTAATACAGTAACCACGCAAGGTCCCAATGCAGTAAAAACTCCTGCAATAAATATCAGTAGTAAGTCCATAAAACACCTCAATTACAAAAATATATGGATAAAATAGGCTATATTCATATCCTAATTCGTGAAACTGCAATTATTCGTATAATTTTTTAGCCTTTTCTTTTACTTCCTCAGGTTTGTATCCAATAGTGATATCGACGGCCTTTCCGTCTTTAATGTAAATAATGGTTGGTAATGCCCTAACCCCATATTGATTTGCTAGATCAGGATTTTCATCAGTGTTTATTCTTATAACTTCTACCCCCTCATTTTCCAACTGATTTATTGTAGGTTCAAGAGCTCTACAGTATCCACACCAGTCAGCATAGAATTCGAGTACAACAGTTTTTCCTTCAAGATTTAAATCAGTATATTTTTGATGCCCCATAATCTGGTGACTATCATTTAAATCTTCATCGTGCATGTCATCTAAACAACCTGCAAATAGCACCATAAAAAATAGAGAAATTAAAATTTTTGAATAGGAGCTCATGATACCACAAATTACTTGTTTATGTATTTTGAAGCATTTGCTAGAGCAACTGCTCCTTCTCCAACTGCCTTTGAAACCTGTAAAACTCCTCCAGTGACATCCCCACAGGCGTATATTCCGTCAATATTTGTTTTACAGTTCCTATCAACTACAATAAATCCGTTCTTGTTCAGTTCTATTCCACTATCTTTTAAAAATTCAGTGTTTGGAATATGTCCCAAGCTTATAAATATTCCATCGGCTTTTATGGTTTCTTCTTTGCCATCTATTGAAATCATTATTCCTTCTACCCTGTCCTCTCCAACGATTTTTAAAGGTTTTGCATTAGTTATGACTTCAATATTTTCTGCTTCGTTTAATCTATCAAGCATTATTTTTTCAGTAGCCTTTAATTCACTTTTTTCGGTAACTATTGTTACCTTTTTAACAATGTCCTTTAAGTTTAGTGCGGACATTACGGCAGGTGTTCCCTTTCCAACAACTATAACTTCCTTATTTAGGTAAAAAAATGCATCACACATTGTGCAGTAGCTTACACCTTTACCTATATAGTCATCCTCGTTTAATCCTAATTTTTTATCCCTTGTCCCTGTAGCTATTATTATTGCCTTTGTTTCGTAGGTTTCATTTTTGGTTATAACCTTAAATGGCTTTGAATTTGTATCTATACCCACAACTTCATCATGGATTAAATTTAAACCAAATTTCTTAGCATGTTCAACAAACTTTTGAGCCAGTTCAAAACCTTTAATATTGTCAAATCCTGGGTAGTTTTCTACAATACCTGCTTCCGCTATTTTTCCCCCTTCATCTCCCTTTTCAATACATAATACATTTAATTTAGATCTAATTGCATAAATTCCTGCTGTAAGCCCTGCAGGCCCTCCTCCAATAACTATTAAATCATACATGATATCACCTCTTATGTTTATGTCTTATACTTCTAAATATATTAAATTTTTGAAGTAAAATTCTTTTCTGGATTGTATTTTCTAAGTCTGATCGCTATTGCAACTATTACGATACTAAGTACCACCGTAGATAAAGATTACCGTAGTTAATGATAAGTGATTTGTCTAATTTAGTATGAACTGAGTTTTTTCATTGCGTATTCAAGGCACCCTTCACAGTTCTCTTCTTTAAAGTAGTTCTCGAGTTTTTCGGTGTTCTCAAAGGAAATGAACGCAAATAAGTTATATATCGGACAGCTGAACGGAGATTTTTTATTCTTAGGTATGTTGAATTTTTTAATTTCCCCATTTATGTCATTGTTTAAATAGAATATCTCGTGTTCATATCCTTCATTCATAACAGGTTTATTTGTAAGAGTCTGCGGACTTCTTGTAACTACTGCAGATACATTCGATAGCATCATTGCATTTTTCATACCTTCAATACTTGAAGCAGGTTCTATTATCGTGGATTCATCTTTGTTAATGGCCTCTGGAAGAAATGAAACTTTTATTCTAAGCCACGTACTTTCTTCAGGATTATTTTCAATTATTTCTCTGGCTTTTTTTGACATGTTGTTGTTGTCAAGGTAGAACCTATAATGTTCATTGCAGAGCTCTCTTAGTCTTCTATCAAATGAACTTTCATGTGTTAGATGATATTTTACTTTATTATTTTTGAGCTTCCTATCGTAATATCTCTTAAAATTATCGGCTGCTTTTTTTGTTAGTTCAAGAGCTTCATCAAAGGAAATATTAGTTTTATATTCAATTAACTTTGCGTATTCGTAGGTTTCTACGATTATATTTGTTTCATACTCTTTTCTGGTTTCTACTGCAATGGAAACGTAGTCTTCAAATGTAGGATGTCTCATCAGCATTTTTTGAACTTCTTCAATGGTGGTTTTGGAATTTAAACTCCTTATTTCTTTAGGGGTAAGTAAGCAAGGTCCTGTTGTAATATTCTTTGATATAGAATCCCCGAGCATCCCTATAAATCTGTGTGGTGGCAAATCTGTGAATTCATAAGAGTTTACTGGCTTTAAACCGTGTTTCTCGATTATTCTGTTCCAATACTGTGGATAGGTGTGTCTCCAATACAGACTTGAAAATTCCTTTTGGCAGAGTACCAAAATATCACCTTTATAAATTTAACTACAACACCCACTCAAAATGAAGAAATATAGTCGTTCTGCAATTAGATTTCATTTAACATGCTTAAATTTTAAACAAAAATCACGATGTGATTTTTTCAATTTAAAGAAAGGTTTATGTAACATATTCGAAGAATGACTATACTTACAATCCCCTACGACTTAATTTACATGGATGTTTATTATTGTGCCTTAATACTACACTATCATTTATAGTATATATAATTTTCGATATCATATTCAAGTACTTAAATTAAAATTGAATTCATTAATGGTGATCTAATGGGAATCAACTTTATTGGCTTCAGAAACTTCAATAGATAGTTGAATTAAAAGGTTGCCTAAATCTTTGTTAAATTTTTCTTGCATTTTATTAAGATTTTCCAATGCTATTGAGATTCCACTTAAACTTTTTATGTCATGAACAAATATCTCTTGGTCATTTGTGACCTTTTCTAGTCTATTATTTATTTTAACGATTTCATCGATATCTTTTGCCAACATTCTTGTCCCTTCTTTTGTTTTGTCGATAACATTTAAAATCTCTTTTAATACGTCAAGATCATTCATTACTTCAGAATTAAATTTCTTGATTTCTTTTGTAAGGTTCATAGTTTGAGTGGCCATTTTCCTTATTTCGTTGGCTACAACTGCAAATTCTTTTCCAGATTCTCCAGCCCTTGCAGCTTCAATTGATGCATTTAACGCTATCAAACTAGTATGTTTTGCAACATTGTTTATTGAATTGCTTATTTTAGAAATATATTCTAAATTTTCAACAAGTTTGTTGAATTCCTTTGCAAATATTTCGAGCTTTTGAAAGAATGGCAAAAAATCGTCCCTAAATTTTTCAAGTTCATCTATGATCTTTGAGAGATTTTCAACGTCTTCAACAACCATGGCATTATTTTTTAAGAACTGCTCGCTAATTTCAGTTACTAATTCGTATATTATTTTTGATGTTTCCTTATTTGCCGACTCTAGCCGAACTGCGTCTGAAAGAACATCTGATGCGATAATAATATTGTTTTCCATGGTATCACCTTATCAAATCAACACCGCACTTTAAATTACTCAAAAAATTAAAAAACTTACCAACATGTTTTTTTGGAATTATTCCTCCATGCTGTGGTATGATTGCCTCTATATCTAAACTACGGACCCTTTTAACCCAATGTCTTAATGCAGCATTACTTGCCATTAATCGTTCGTGAAGTGGTTTCATTACTTGAATGTGTTTGTTCATATCCTCAATTACCAGTGATGGTTCTTCTAACGTGGCTATTCCAATGTCTCCAGTAAATAAAAACTTGCTTCTTTTGTCATATATTGTAAAATGACCAGGACTGTGAAGGAAGTGTGCAGGTATAAATTCCAAGGTTGTTGAACCAAAGGTCAAAGTTTTTCCTTCATCAGGTAATGGGAATGCCACACTATCTATATCATCAAATCCAAAATGGGGTAAAAATCTTATCCAAAGCCAGCTGGTTACAAGTTTAGCATTAGTTATTGACCTCCAAAGTGGAATACTCCCAGCTACATCAGGGTCCTGATGGCACATGTAAATATATTCAACATTTCTGGGATTTACATATTTAGAGATATTTGAAAGAACTTTGGGAAATATTTTATATCCACCAGGGTCTAATAAAAATCCTTTCCTTTTATTTATTATTAGGTAGCTATTAACATCCACATCTCCACTATTTGACATATTGGTTCCAAGATAAATTACTTCATGATCATCATCCTTATAAAGAACATGGTCTTTTTTTGGATCTAAGTCAGAATCAATGCCATATATCCCCATTTTTTACCTCCTAGTTTAGGTATGATAGTTCTTTAATTACCTATTACATTATCTCATTTAACGGGAATACATAATAATCTTGATATTAAAATACCTTTTCTTTGGGAAATGTGGTATTCGGATGTTATTGATTACTAATTGTTTAGCTAATTAGAACCAACACGTGATGTTTTTTTCTTCATTTTCTTCATTATCCATTTGTAAATTGTGCCTTTATATCCTACCGTTTTAAATCCTTCCAAAGCCTTTTTCCAGTTCTCTTTCTCCCTATATAGACAAATGGCCTTTTGGATTTTCTTTTCACTGTATGAATAAGGGACATAAACTTTTTTCATGTCGATTGGATTTATCCCTGTATGATACATTGTTGTCGATAATGTCATAGGCGTTGGAGTAAATACCTGCACCTGTTTTGAATAGCAGTTATTTTCATGTACAAACTCCGCCAGCTCTATCATATCCTTTATTGTACAGCCAGGATGGGCAATTAACCAGTATGGAATTATTTCCTTAGTTCCTCCAGTTCGGACAAAACTCTTCGAGTTTTGTAACTCTTCGCTTCGCTCCGATTCTTCAGCATATTTTCTGTATGCATCAAGGAATTTTTTAAATAAAGTTCCGCCTGGTTTTTGGATCGCCTTACATGTATCTTTTGAAACATGCTCAGGTGCGACCTTTAACCTGCCTGATACGTTGTACTTACAAATATCTTTTAGATACTCCATACCGTAGTCTTCATCGTATAATGTCAAATCGTATCTAATTCCAGATCTCACATAAACTTTAACGTCCCTATCGCTCACCAAATCCCTAATCTTGGACATCAAATCAATCAATGGTTTATGGTTAATGATTAAGTTGGGACATACCTCTGGATATAGGCAATTTTTTGGGCATTTATGGGCAATTCCTTTTTTACACCCCATTTTATACATGTTGGCAGTTGGAGCTCCTACATCTTGGATGACTCCTTTAAAATCCTCATGATTTAGAAGGTTTTTTATTTCATTCAGTATTGATTTTTCACTTCTACTTTGGATAACTTTCCCTTGATGATGAAGTATTGAACAAAAGGAGCATCCTCCAAAACATCCCCTATGAGTCACAACCGAAAACTGAACAGGAACTATTGCAGGAATATGACAATCATAAGAAGGATGAACCTTTCTTTCAAATGGAAGGGAATATATTTCATCCATCTCCTTTTCAGTTAAATATTTTGGTGGAAATTGGACAACATACTGATTCCCGTGTCTTTGGGCAGTTATTTTATCCATAGTTATTAGTTTTTTATGCATCTCGGCATACTTCACTTTATTGTCTTTGACTTCCTCGTAACTTGGGAGCTCAACAAAATCGTATTCTTTCCTTAAGTCATCTACTTTGTCTTTACTGCATTTAACAACAGTTCCATTGATTTCTAAATCTTTAATGTTTTCTCCGCTTTCCAATGCTTTTGTTATTTCCAGGATGCTTTTTTCGCCCATTCCGTACATAAGAATATCTGCCTTTGCATCCATTAGGATACTTCTTCTCACGTTGTTATGCCAATAATCGTAGTGGGCAAATCTCCTCAAAGACGCTTCAATACCGCCCAATGCCACTGGAATACCTTTAAATGCTCTCTTGATTAAATTTGTATAAACAATAGTTGCCCTATCTGGCCTATTTCTTATTCCTTCAGGAGATGTCGCATCAAAATCTCTAAGTCTTTTCTGGGGCGTGTAGTGGGCAAGCATGCTGTCTAAGTTACCGGAGCTCACTGCAAAAAAATAGTTTGGTCTCCCCAATTTTTTTATGTCGTCTAAGTTTTTCCAGTCTGGCTGGGATATTATCCCTACTCTGTATCCAAATTTCTCTAAGTACCTTCCAACAACAGGAGCTCCAAACAAAGGATGGTCTATATACACATCCCCACTTACTATAATTACGTCGAGTTCTTCCCATCCTCTTTCATCCATCTCATCTTTATTCGTTGGCAAAAACATAAAATCACTTTAGTTTTGTATTATTATTGTATTGGTGTTATAATATTATATTTAGCATATATGCAGTTTTAGAACTTAAAAAACACCCCACAATTATAAACTTAAAAATTTATAAATTTATCAAAGGGCATCCAATTATCCCGCTTCCAACGATAACTCCAATCAAATACTTAATGTTGGTTTTTTCCGTAGCGTCTTTTCATAGCAAGTCTTTTGAAATATTAAACTAACATTAAAGCAATAAACTTAGAAATAATATCTATTGAGATAATTTGTGTATTATCGGGCATTGCTGGATCGATATATGCTATTTTAATCATTGTTCATCTAAAAACATTTTTTACATATTTAAATGACCGGAATAATAAAAAACGATAAACTATATATATGTGTAGATACTCCACAATGTATAGAGGTGAAAATATGATACCCTGTGCAATGGCTACCCAACATCCAGATAATGCTAAAAGATATATTCCAGTTCAAAAAGAACCGGAGGAAGCTATAGAATGTTTAAAGGATTTAGACTGTGATGAATATTTTGTGGACTATGAGGGAAAATTAACTCCCTATCATCAAACCGTTCAGATAACGTTAAATCTCTTGCATGAAACTGATTTAATTCCTGGAAAAGATGTTAGAATTACCCCAAGAATTCCATCATCCTCGGAAGAAACATTATTCCGACAGCTCATGGCATTAATGTCCACAATTGAAGCAGATTATAAGGCAAAAGAAGTAAATGAAGAAGCAGGGATATTGGAAGTAGTTCATCCGATGACAAAAAGTGCGGATGAATTAGTTGGAACAAAAAGATGGATATTATCTCTATTAAACCTGTGCAATAACAGAATGGGGAAAAAAGCAGATGACATACATCTAATCCCTTTGATAGAAGAAGTTCCAGAATTACTAAACGCTTCAAAAATTTTAAAAGAATATTATGAGAAATGTCAGAGTTATAATATCGACATTCCCTACATGAGAGTATTTTTCGGTAGAAGCGACCCTGCATTATCCTATGGATTTTTACCTGCAGTACTTTCTGTTAAATGTGCAATATCAGAAGTGTATGACTGGTCTGATGAAGTGGGCTTAGACGTATATCCCATAATTGGAGCTGGTTCATTGCCATTTAGGGGCCATGTAACCTATGAAAATATATCTAATTTTGTGAATGAGTATAAAGGTATAAGGACCGTATCTATACAATCTGCCCTAAGATATGACCATGGTCCTGAAAAAACCCGTAAAACTGCAAAATATCTAAAAGAAAAATTACCAAAAAATGGTAGATTAAAATATGATGACTATCAAGAGCTCATAGATTTTGTGGGCATTTCCACCAAACATTATCTAAGAATATTTTATAGAATATGTGATAAAGTAAATACTGTTTCCGACTGGCTGCCAAATATGAGGGATAGGCTTTCAAGAAAAGCACCTGTTGGCTATGCAAGGGATGTTCCAAAGCCCGAAGAAATTGGAAATTTATGCAGTGATGAAATAAAGGTAGAATTAGAGCCTCTTAAAGTAGATAAACTTCCACCACTACCTCGTGCCATAAAATTCACCGGGGCATTATATACTATGGGTATACCGCCGGAGTTTATTGGAACTGGAAAAGCCCTTGAAGAAACAAAAGGGGAGATTCTTTATTACTATCCATCTCTAAAATCAGATTTGGAATTTGCAAGTCATTATGTATGCATTCCTGCATTATCGTCTTATTTCGATAAAAAAATAGCCGATGAATTAAAACATGATTTAAAGCTTGTTGAAGAGTATCTTGATGTTGATTATGGGTATGCTACCCACACTGAAGAATTACACTGGGCACTTGCCGATATACTTGCAAGTCAAAACAAGGATATTAGTGAAGAAGAGAAAAACTATTACGTGCAAAAAATGGCCGAAATTAGAAAATCACTTGGATAATAGGTGAAAATATGGATTGGATACCAAATGCTTTAAAAGAAGTTAGAGAAAAAAAACCTTTAGTTCAAAACATCACAAATTTCGTAGTTATGAACACAACTGCAAATGCACTACTTACACTTGGGGCTTCACCGGTAATGGCCCATGCAATGGAGGAACTTGAAGATATGTTAATGATAGCAGATTCACTTGTAATCAATATTGGAACACTTGATGAACATTGGATCTCTTCAGTTAAAGAAGCAGTAAAAATTGCAGATGATTTAAACAAACCTGTAGTTTTTGACCCAGTAGGGGCGGGAGCAACCAAATTTAGAACAGAAGTCGCCCTTAATCTTATTGAAACAGGAAATATTGATGTTGTTAGGGGTAACTTTGGTGAAATAGCGGCCCTACTAGGGGAATATGGAAAGACGAGAGGTGTTGATTCGGTAGGGTATAACGTGAGTAAAGCAGAAGAGTTAGTATGTAAGGCTGCAGAGAAGTTTGACACTGTTGTGGCGGTTACTGGACCGATAGATCATGTAAGTGATGGAAATAATACTTATGCAATATATAACGGTCATGAAATGCTTGGAAGGGTTACTGGAACCGGATGTATGGTAACTACAATTATTGGAGCATTTTTATCAGTTGAAAAACCCTTAAAAGCCACCGTATCTGCATTAACTACATTTGGTATTGTTGCTGAAAAAGCCTATGAAGAGTCTAAATATCCTGGAAGTTTTCATACAAAACTTTATGATTGGCTTTATAGGATCAATGAAAAAACAATAACTGAAAAAATGAAGGTGATAATGGTTGAATCTTAGAAAAAGACTTAAACTTTACGTTATCACAGATAGGAGGATAAGAGATGAAATAGAAACTGTAAAGGAAGCATTAGAGGGAGGGGCAACTGCAATACAGATGAGAATTAAAAATACATCAACTAAAGAAATGGTGGAAGTTGGAAAAAACATTAGAAAAATAACTGAAGATTATAATGCTCTTTTCTTTGTAAATGACAGGGTTGATGTGGCATTAACCATAAATGCAGATGGAGTTCATCTTGGATCAGATGACATGCCAGTCTCGTTAGCCAAAGAAATTGCCCCCAATCTTATTATTGGTGCATCGGCGTATAGTTTTGAAAAGGCCGTAGAATTGGAAAAGGAAGCGGATTATCTTGGTGTTGGTTCAATATTTCCAACAAAAACAAAAGATAACGTTAAGGTTATAGGTGTAGAAGGGTTGAGAAAAATAGCTGAACATATTAATATTCCAATAGTTGCAATTGGTGGAATAAACCATAGGAATGTAGAAAAAGTCCTGAAAACTGGAGTAGATGGAGTATCTGTTATTTCAGCAATACTTAAAGCCCAAAATATGAAAGAGGCCACTGAAGACATTAAAAAAATATTGGTAAATTTTTCTAATGTACATGCGCGTATATAATATTTTAATTGATAAATTTTATATACCATAATGTGTAATATATACACTGTGTAATATATACACAGGTGGTGTTATGAAATGTCCATATTGTGGGGAGAATTGTGTTGATGAATATATTTTGGAGCTCTATATTAAATCATTAAAAAATTTCAAAATGCGAAAAAATACTGCATTTAATGGGATACCAATAGTTTGTGAAGCAGGGGTTTGTAAAAATACTGGAAAAAGAATCTGGTACTGCCCGCACTGTAAATCTTTAACAGAATATGTTGATTCATTCAATGCAATAGTACAGTGTCCAAACTGCCATGAAAAAATAGCACTTCCTGCAACAAACAGAACGGTTTGTTAGGTGATATTATGGAATTAATAATAAAAAATGGCTACGTCTATGACCCAAAAAATGGCATAGACGGGGAAATTAAAGATATAATGGTTAAAGATGGAAAAATCGTAGATAATGTTTCAAAAGAAGCATTAGAAATCGATGCTAAAAATAAAGTCGTTATGCCGGGGGGTGTTGATCACCATACACATATAGCAGGCTCCAAAGTCTGTGTTGGTAGAATGTTGAGACCAGAGGATATAAGAAGAAATCCCGACCCCATGGCACAAATACCACATATAGATAGGGTAATGATGGTAAAAAGAGGGGGAGGAGGATTTTCGGTAATGCCAACATGGACAACCGGATACAGATATGCCCAAATGGGGTACACCACATGTTTTGACCCTGCATTTGCTCCAATGGGTGCAAAACACTTGCATGAAGAATTCGAAAGAACTCCCCTAATTGATAAAGGCGGTATATGTTTAATGGGAAATAATTGGATGATAATGGAATATTTGCACGATGGAGAGTTAGAAAAAGCAGCCGCCTATGTATCTTGGCTTTTAAATGCTACAAAGGCATATGGTATAAAGATTGTGAATCCTGGAGGGGTGGAAGCATGGAGCTGGGGAAAAAATATAACCAGTGGTAGAGACCCAGTTCCTTATTTTAATCTAACATCTAATGAGATAATAAAAGGACTTGCAGAGATAAATGAAATGTTAGAGCTCCCCCATTCTATACACTTACACGGCAATAACTTGGGGCATCCTGGAAACTGGGACACATTTATAGATAACGCAGATGCCGCATTGGATGTATCTGTTAATACAGTTTCAGAGAGGGAACAAGTTGTTCATGCCACTCATGTTCAGTTCTACTCCTATGGAGGAGAATCGTGGAAAGACTTTTCTTCAAAAGCAGATGCTATTGCAGATTACATAAATAAAACAAAAAATATTACCATAGATGTTGGATTTGTTACACTTGATGAAACCACAACAATGACTGGGGACGGTCCTATGGAATATAATCTATATTCCACCACAAATTTAAAATGGGCCAATAATGATGTGGGGCTTGAATGTGGTAGCGGTTTGACCCCATTTATTTACAACGGAAAAAACCCAGTAAATGCCATCCAATGGGCTGCAGGATTGGAATTAGCACTTTTAATAGATGATCCTTGGAAGGTGCTGTTTGGAACAGACCATCCAAATGGGGGTCCGTTTATAAGATACCCTGATGTCTTTTCATGGCTCATGTCTAAAAAAGCAAGGGATGAAAAAATAGCGAAAATTAACAAATCTGTAAGGAGAAACGCCATAATTGAAAGTTTAGATAGGGAATATACATTATACGAAATTGCAACAATTACAAGAGCCGCAAATGCAAAAGTTTTGGGACTAACTGAAAAGGGACATTTAGGAATTGGTGCTGATGCAGATATAGCAATATATAACCTAGACCCTGAAAAAGACAAATTAAATGACCCTGAAACCATAAAAAAAGCCTTTATGAAAACCCATTATACAATAAAAGGTGGAGAAATAGTTGTAAAAGAGGGGCGAATTGTTAATCCAGAACATATGGGCAAAACCTACATTGTAGAATCAGAATTTGGTGATAAGGAAATATACAAAGATATGCTCAATGATTTGGAAATGAAATTTAAAAAATACTATGCAATGCAGAAATCCACATACTGGACAGGTTATGAATATGTGCCACATAGGAAAACCATTAAAGTAGGATACAAGGGTGATTAAAATGACGACTGCTGCTGAAAATATAATTCATCCTATGGAGGAAAATGTTGAAAAAGATGTAAAAGAAATCATTTTAGAGCTCACAGAATCTCCAAATGTTCTTGACGTAGAATGTATATCCCCGGACGTATTTGCAGGAAAAACCTTGGAGGATATTAAAAATTTACCTGTTTACAATGGTAAAAAGAAAAAAGTTCTTTCAGATTTCTTTAAAATTTCAGGTGAAGTAGGAGATACGCCAGAAAATACTAAAATAATCATTAATGGGGATTTAAGCAGGGTTAAAAACATTGGTAAGGAAATGAGCTCAGGTGAAATTGTCATAAATGGAAATGTTGGGATGTATGTAGGAGCTCTTATGAAGGGAGGAAAAATAGTGGTCAATGGTGATGCAGACTCATTTGCCGGTCAGCAGATGAAAGGAGGAGAATTGATAATAAAAGGAAATGCTGGAAACTACCTTGGTTCTTCTTATAGGGGAGATTGGAGAGGTATGAAAGGTGGAACTATTATTGTTGAAGGTAATGCAGGAGATGAAGTAGGGGAGTACTTAAGTGGAGGAAAAATTATAATCAAAGGCAATGTTGGATTGTTGTGTGGAATTCACATAAATAAAGGAATAATAATCGTTGAAGGAAATGCAGATGGAAGAGTAGGTGCCGAAGCAGAAGGTAAAGGAATCATAGTCATAAAAGGGAAGATAAAAATAGGGCATGTTTCCTTCCTATATGATGGAGAAGTAGTCAATCCGTCCATAAATGATGACACAATAGAAGGAAGATATTATAAATTCATAGGAGATACGGCGTGTAGAGGAAACAAAAAAACAGTAATATATGCGTCAGCAGAACATAACGAGCATTTATTGCCGAATAACCCATTACCTGTGAGCAATACGGATATATATGAATTAATGCCCTAACTATTAATCTATTGAGAGTGGTATACATGCAAACAAAGGAGGTTTATGATAAAGGATTTAAAATATTTAGGGGCGGCACTAATCGCAGGGAACTTTCGTGGAGTGAGGATAAATGTGTCGGATGCGGTATTTGTTCGGATATATGTCCTGTTGATGCGATAAATATGGGACCGCTGGGGGCAATAGCAAAAAATAATGTATGTGCTCCAAAGATGGATGTTGATGGAGGAGTTTGTGTATTGTGTGGCATGTGTGCTTGTGCATGTCCATTTGAGGCGCTATCTTTGCAAATTAACGATAAATCCATAAAAGAAATTCCACACTACCCCAAAATACTTAGAGGTATTAATTTAAATCAGAACTCATGTGTTTTATGTAAGCAGTGTGAAATCATCTGCCCACAAGAAGCTATAAATGTAGATCGGGAGCTTCCAGAAAGGAAACATCTCGTGTTAGGAGAAATAAATATTGACAAAGATACCTGTGTATTGTGCGGTATCTGTGCAGACTATTGTCCGGCTGATGCAATAGAGCTCATACCAAATGAAACTAATTCTTTAAATTTAAAACCATTTGCAGATATTGTAGTGGATACAAATACCTGCGTATACTGTAAAGTTTGCGAAATAAGCTGTCCTCATGATGCAATAGAAGTCATTTGCTATAAATGTCCGTTGGCTAAAAGAATTGAAAAACCAAAATTATATGGTTCCATTAAAGGAGAAACCAATATTGACAAAGAATCATGTGTTACATGCGGATGGTGTGAAAATATTTGTCCTACTGATGCCATTGAGGTTGAAAAACCATTTGAAGGGGAATTACTTATCGATGACGATGCCTGTAATGCCTGCGGTGCATGTATTGAGATATGTCCATGTAATGCATTGGTATTTCCAAAACCGGATGAACCTGCCCAAAAAGTTCCAAAGATTGCCGTAAATCCAGAAGTATGTGTTTTATGTGGGGCATGTGCCCATGCATGTCCAATTGATGCAATAAAAGTCAGAAGAGTAAATATAAACATGACTCCAATAAAAGTAACTGCCTGGCAAAAGGCATTTAAAAAATTATTGGCGGATAATTGAGGTGGTTGAATGTATAGGCTAGTAGTTTATCCTGAAAAATGCCATGGATGTGGAAATTGCGTGGTTGCATGCCCAGTAAATGCAAGAGATCCGAACACATATGGTGGAAAGGGACCAGATGATGAAAGTATAATAGTTATTAAGGTTGTAAATGGCGTAGTTAGTGTTATAAACAGTGAGTTATGTGGTGGATGTGGCGCCTGTGTTGAAGCCTGCCCAGTGAATGCCATTACCATAACCGTTAATAAATCACAAGATTTAGGAGCTCCATCCACATCTTCGGTATAACGTGGGATAAATATTATTTTAATTTTTAATTTTAATTTTTATATTAACAGGAGATAAAATGAAAGCTGTTAGGTTACTAAATGCCATGATTTATGTTACAAATAAAGCATTATATACTATGATTGGGAATAATTCAAGAACTTTATCGAGATTGGCATCAAAATATATAATTAATTACCTCTATTCTCAAAATATATTAAATAAGGAAAAATTAAATGAAGAAGAATTAAAAAAAGCATTTATAAATGAAATGGGTCTTAGTGATGATTTAATATTTCAGGAAAATGGAAGTACTGTTGTTTTAGATGTTATAAATCCAGTATTGAGGGAAAGTATAATCCAATTAAATAAGGAAAACATTCCAATAACGCTAGCACCCTGTATTATCTACATGTATTTAATTAGCAATTTATATGGTTATAAGGTGGAATTTCAAAAAGTAGAATATAATGAAGAAAACAATAAAACAGTTTGGACATTTAAAAAGCATTAGTAGAACATTTCCCCATTTATAAATTTTTTCGTTAATTCATGTTTTGGATTAGAAAATATTTTTTTAGTATCTCCAACTTCGATGATTTTCCCGTTATACATATGAGCTGTGCTATCCGATAATCGTTTCACCTGAAAGAGGTTGTGAGTTGCCAAAACAATTGTAGTATTATATTTTTTGACAGTGTCTTTTACAATATTTTCAATTAATATGGAGTTGCTGGGATCCAAGTTTGCAGTAGGTTCATCCATTAATAAAACTTCAGGTTCAATAACCAGAGCTCTTGCCAGTGCCACCCGTTGTTTTTCCCCTCCTGAGAGTGATTTTGCCCTTCTATCTTTATAACTCAATAAACCTATATGTTCTAGAACATCCTCCACTCTTTTTTTAATCTCTTCCTTGGGGTACTTTCTAACTTTAAGTCCGTATGCTATGTTATTATAGACTGTTGAATTAAACATGACGGGATTTTGAAATACCATAGTAATTCTTCTTCTAAATTCCATATCCCATTTAACCTCTTTACCATCTATGAGGCACTTTCCAGAATCGGGTTTATTAATAAGTGCCAAGATTTTAAGTAAGGTGGTTTTTCCTGCACCACTGTGTCCCATTATACAAAAGATTTCTCCTTTTTTAATGTTTAAATTAATATCATCGAGAACTCTTCTTTTGCCGTATCTTTTTGTGATATTCCTTAACTCAATATATTCTCCCATTAATACCACTTTCTTCTTATTAAATTGGATATCAAATTAACGATAATAATTATGCTCATTAAAATTATTCCAAGGGCTATTGCAGTGCTAATATCTGCCCTAACAGTGTGCATCTGTATTGCAGTTGTCAAAACTCTTGTGTTGTAATACCCTCCACTTACGTATATATTTCCACCTATCATCAAAGCTATACCTAATTCAGATATTGCCCTATTGAATCCTGTAATGGTCGCTAGTATAATCCATCCCCAGATTTCTTTAATAATTTGAATGGTAGTTTGAATCTCACTTGCACCAAGTGTCAGACATAACTCTTTAATATTTTTCTCAACAGATTCAAAAGAGTCAATAATTATGCTCATAACTATTGGAGTAATAAGAAGGGCCTGCCCTATACTTATTCCACTTTCAAAATACAGCAAATCGAGAAAGCCCAATGGTCCCTTCGGCACAAAAAGAAGATAGAGCATAAGCCCCCATATCACAGTAGGAATTCCCATAAACGAATTTATAAAATTTTTTATAAAAAATCTTCCTTTAAATTTCTTAAACGCAATAAAAATAGAAATGGGTAGTGACCACGATATAGATAATAAAGTGGCACTACCTGAGATTTTTATGGATCTCCATGCTATTTCCAAGACGTAATCGTCTTGTATAAGCACTAGCGCATCCATGAATCCTTTTATTAAGTACTCGAACATTACGTTACACCTTTGACTTATTAGCCCGTTATTTCAGCTGAATCAAATTCAAAGAAATTCCAGTTTGTATTGTATCTGAATTTTGTTGGACATTCGGTATATTTATTACCTTCTTTTATAAATCCATACTTTGCAATCCACTGGTATATTGGTGCTTCTTTATTGGTGAGAACTGGAACTGCTGGACTAAATAAAGATACTCCAAATTCGTCTTTACCATAATTTCCGATAAATTCCTGTCCTTCATCAGATACGAGCCATTCTGCTAATTTTGAAGCTCTTTCGAAATCCTTACCTTCTATTTTTTCTGGATTAATCAATATTATGGCATAAACATTTGTTAATTCCTCTCCCTTATCAACCAATTTTTCAAGATCTATTAATCCTTCTTTTTTGTATTTTAAATATGTTCCAGTATCACTAAGGGTATAACCCCTCACGTCCTCTGAGGTAGTATATTTTAAGGTGTCACCCATACCTTGACCTGTGCTTCTCATCCATCCTTCTTTTTTAAGTTCTTCGTAGTCATAACCTGCAGCGGCCCATAATTTAATCTCTTTTTTGTTAGTTCCTGAGTTGTCATCTCTTGTAACCCATATTGCCTTTCCTGCCCTTCCTGCTTCAACTATTTTTTGTAATGCTTTTTGAGGTTCTAACCCTTTTATACCCGCAGGGTCATTTTCTGGACCTACAATTATGAAGAAATTGTACGCAAATACCTTTCTATTTACTCCATATCCTTCATTCATGAATTTTTCTTCTGAACCTACTGCATGAACAATTATAGCATCAGATGCTCCACTTTTAGCATCCAATATTGCTCCACCGGTTCCCTTTGGAATGAACCTAACTTCAGTGTTAAATTTTTCTTTGAATTTTTCAGAAATCGCTTCTGCCAACCCCGTAGCATAAACACTTGTTGTAATAGACAGTGTTAATACACTTGGCTTTTCTGATTGTGTATTGACATTAGTATTAGTATTGACATTAGTATTTATTTTACCTGATTCATCGACCGTACCTGCAGATGTACCTGAATCTACACATCCTGCCATCATACCGATAAATAGCAGTGATACCATACATATGACGAGCTTTTTCATTATATCCCTCTCTGTGTATGCTGTACACTAAAGGAAATTACATATGCATGCTATATATAATTTTTGTTAAGTATGATAAATTACTACAATTTATTCTAGATCCTTGGGGATAGGACCATACAAACCATTTTATTCACAGTATTCCTGCAACATCTTCGTCTCGAAACGCCTAAACTAAAACAGCCCCCAAATTTAAGGCAGTAGCCTGTAAATAGATATTTTCCCCAATGCATTTTGTTCCAATATAACATACCTATGCCATCTTTCATCATATCGGCCGGTTATTTTGCCATAAAAGTAACTAATAATGTTTACAATACATCACCTAAATTTTTGATTTAAAGGTACTCCGTAGAAGCACTGTAATTTTATTTTTTTGATTTATAAATCTGTTTCACTATTAAAGTAGCAAAACATGCTGCACCAAACCCATTGTTTATATTTACAACACTCAGCCCGGGAGCACAGGAGTTAAGCATAGAGTATAGGGCTGCTTTTCCCCCTTCCCCTACTCCGTACCCTACGGATACTGGAACACCTATTACTGGAATATCTACTAAACCTGCCACCACAGATGGTAATGCCCCCTCCATTCCAGCAATCACAATAATGCAGGATACTTTATTTTCAATCATGTTTTTTAGGGGATCAAACAACCTGTGTATTCCTGCAACCCCTACATCATATGAGTAAATAACCTCACATCCCATTACCTCTGCTGTGATTTTTGCCTCCTCTGCAATGTTTATATCACTTGTTCCAGCTGCCAAAATACCTATTTTCCCATAAATAACATTTTTAAAATCTTTTCTTTTAAAAACTACTGCTTTTGCCTTTTCATTTAGTATTATTTCAAAATTATAAAGATCATATGTTTTTATTATATCATTTTTCTCTTCTTTTAGTTTTAAAATATCTCTATGTTTTAATTTTGTGGCAAACCCTATGCCATTTTTTTCTACAATCTCCTTTAACGTTAAAATTATATCCTCAAAGTCTTTATTTCTGGCATAAACAACCTCTGGAATACCTGTCCTTAACTCCCTATTAATATCTATTTTTATCTTCCTTTCAATTTTTTCAATTTGGTGTATTTTTAGAAGAGTTTCAGCTTCATCAATTGTTATATTACAATTTATTAAATCATTTAATATTTTCTTTATCTCCATTGATCCTTTCATAATACGTCCCTTTTTAAATTTGAGTAGTTGCCGATATTTTATTCTCTTAAAATCAAAGACTTTTACGCATCCCTTCTTTTACATATTTAAGAATTTAATCATTGCCAACATATGTTGTAACTATTATTGTGGAATTTTTTGATATATTTATTGCCTTAGTAGTGGCGTTTTTTGAATATTCGTGATTATTCTGCGGTAATGATATTTTTTCATCATATGTTATCATAGTATCCTCCAGTATGAAAATATCGATACATTGTAGCTAAAATATATCACAATATTTGAGAAATTATATATGTGGTGTACATCATACATACAAAGACCGATGTTAGATTACCATATACTACCAACATTATGGTCTGTTTTACTGTATTGTGGAATTTTTTTGTTTTTTTAATCCCATATTCCCGCCCTCCATTTATGTATTAGAATATGCATGGATTATTTTTCGTTAGATGTTTTTCAAAGATTCATCATACCCCTTATTTGTCATTATTAATAATGATAAATGATATTATTGTATATGGTTTTTTCATACTATATACATAAATAAAAAAGAAAAGTAATAATATTCATATTAAATGTATGCTTTAGAAAATATGTGGTAAAATAGGTAGAGAGTCCCTTAAAGGGTTCCTCTTTACCACACTTGCATAATTTACGCATATTTACGTATATTTCTAGAGGATATCCAGTTACATATTCAGTTATATCATTTTCTTAATATTCTTAATCATTCTCTCAAGTATCTCCTTGTCTGTTAAAATACCTTCAGGAGGGTCTAAAATCTTTTTCACCCTTATTGCTACACAATCCATTCTATAACATGTTCCCTCAGCTTCCACGCCACTAAACGCACATGGTATTATTATATCAGATAGTGGGTCAGTTGGAGTAATTGCAGGATTTATGTTGATAACGGGTATGTTTGCCACATGTTCAAGTGCTTTATTTGGGAATGAATGTCCTGGGTCAGCACCACAAACAAGCATTGCATCTGCATGTTCTTTTATAAGCATATCTATTGCAGAAGTTTCCCCGGGATTGTATCTTGGATATCCTTTTGAGAAATCCACGCAAAATGGATATCCGGTTTCATATGCTGCCACAATGTTAAATCCTGCAACATTGTAGTGTCCCCTCATAGGCTGAAGAACTGCCTTCAAATGCTTATTTAAATCAGATATCAAAGTTATTGCAGGGTCGATATTTCTATTTTTACCCTTGGTCATCGTAAGCCCCATGCCAAAGAAAAGCATGGCGAACTGGTGCCTTCCTATGGCGTCAAATACTTCATAAAGAGTTTCTTTTGGAACTCCTGCAATTACGTCCTGTTGTGGTTCTACACCATTTAGTATCATTCTTAAAGCACTTACAATAAGGTAATCTGTCCCAGGATATGGTTGTATATGGATGTCTGCCATTTTTGCAGTGTCGGTTTTTCTCGGGTCCACAACAACTATTGTTCTATCCCGTTTTCCTCTTTCTCTAAAAAATCCTCTGGCATATATGGAATACCTACTTGCATGCCTTGGATGGGCATGCATTGGATTGCATCCCCAATATATTATTAAATCAGCATAGTTTTTTGTTTCATCTAATGTACAAACTGGATATCCTCTATTCTGAACTGCTAAAAGTGATGGACCATGTCATATTGTTGCGGTATTATCTATTACTCCTCCTACGAGCTCTGTCAGCTCAACACCTTTTTGCTGGGTTTCGCATAGTGTGGCACTCCACCCATAAAGCAGTGGCCAGCTTGCCTCTGCAAGTATCCTTGCAGATTCTTCTATTGCAGTATCGATATCTACCTTTTTTAATTCTCCCTTATCATCCCGCATCATTGGGGTTAAATGTCTTTGTCCATGTGTAGGGTGCATAAATTTTGCATGGCCAATTCTACACAGGTTTTTTGTTCCAGTTATATGTCCACCATCTACTATAACCTCTCCATCATCACATACGCACCCACAAAATGGACATACAACATCTTTAATTACCTCCATTATTTCACCTTATTGCATTGTTATCTTCATATTGCCTGCATATGCTTGCTATTTCATATATATGGTAGAGAGTCCCTTGAAGGGTTCCTCTTTACCACACTTGCACAATTTACGCATATTTACGTATATTTCTAGAGGATATCCAGTTACATCATTTTCTTAATATTCTTAATCATTCTCTCAAGTATTTCTGTATCGTTCAATATCCCTTCTGGAGCATCGATGACCTTTTTCACCCTTATTGCCACACAATCCATTCTATAACATGTTCCCTCATACTCTATTCCACCAAACGCACACGGTATTATTATATCAGATAATGGGTCAGTTGGATTAATTGCAGGATTTATGTTGATAACAGGTATATTTGCCATATGTTCAAGTGCTTTATTTGGGAATGAATGTCCTGGGTCAGCACCACAAACAAGCATTGCATCTGCATGTTCTTTTATAAGCATATCCGTGGCGGAACTTTCACCAGGATTATATGTTGGATATCCTTTTGAGAAATCTACGGCAAGAGGATACCCAGTTTCATATGCTGCAGTGATATTGCACCCTGCAACATTGTAGTGTCCCCTCATAGGCTGAAGAACAGCCTTCATATGCTTATTTAAATCAGATATCAAAGTTATTGCAGGATCTATGTTCATATATTTTCCAGGACTCTGTGTGAGCCCCATGCCAAAGAAAAGCATGGCGAACTGGTGCCTTCCTATGGCGTCAAATACTTCATAAAGAGTTTCTTTTGGAACTCCTGCAATTACGTCCTGTTGTGGTTCTACACCATTTAGTATCATTCTTAAAGCACTTACAATAAGGTAATCTGTCCCAGGATATGGTTGTATATGGATGTCTGCCATTTTTGCAGTGTCGGTTTTTCTCGGGTCCACAACAACTATTGTTCTATCCCGTTTTCCTCTTTCTCTAAAAAATCCTCTGGCATATATGGAATACCTACTTGCATGCCTTGGATGGGCATGCATTGGATTGCATCCCCAATATATTATTAAATCAGCATAGTTTTTTGTTTCATCTAATGTACAAACTGGATATCCTCTATTCTGAACTGCTAAAATCGAAGGTGCATGACACACTGTTGCAGTGTTGTCAAATACCCCTCCAACAAGTTCTGCTAACTCGATGCCTTTTTGCTGGGTTTCGCATAGTGTGGCACTCCACCCATAAAGCAGTGGCCAGCTTGCCTCTGCAAGTATCCTTGCAGATTCTTCTATTGCAGTATCGATATCTACCTTTTTTAATTCTCCCTTATCATCCCGCATCATTGGGGTTAAATGTCTTTGTCCATGTGTAGGGTGCATAAATTTTGCATGGCCAATTCTACACAGGTTTTTTGTTCCAGTTATATGTCCACCATCTACTATAACCTCTCCATCATCACATACGCACCCACAAAATGGACATACAACATCTTTAATTACCTCCATTATTTCACCTTCATAATACCGGATTGAGTTAAATCTTTGACATATAAGTTTTTTCTACTAAATCAAGGGAATTATTGGCCAGTTCTTGCGTTACAGGTTTAATAGTAACTTTTATGGCCTTTAAATACGGCATTCCTGTGCTATTTGTATCTGGGCAAACTACCACATTAGCCCATGAACCATATGCCGCATATACCATTCCCTCGGGGAGCTCTTCTTTGGCTTTCACTGCTTTCATAACTACCTTTCCATAATCATTATATACTAAAACACTTTCATTTTCATTCACATGAATTTTTTTCATATCTTCTGGATTCATCTCCAACATGCAACATGCTTTGGTATATAGTTCCCCTTCTTTACCAGATTCCATTCCCTCACCTTGCCAGACTGTTCTCCCAGTTAAAAAAAGCGCTTCAAGTTTTTTCATATTACCACCATGGGGTGAGTTATAATTAATCGCCGATATTGTGTATATACTACACTGTGTATATGTTACACACCAATAATATATAAAATTTTCCATATGGCATAATGTAGAAAGATATTTATTCCAGATATTTAACCAACTTTGAAAGATAGACTATCCAGTCATCATAGGACATATTTGGATAGGATAAGTCAGCATTTGGATGCATAAATTTACATAATGTAAGTGTTTTTATATGCGGCGCAAAATTTTTTAAGGTAGAAAGCCCCTGAGAGCCAATATAATAAGGTACGCCTATAAAACATATTAAATCATAATTTTCTCTACCTTCAAAACCTTTCCAAGTTGGATCCTTTAAATGATTTATGAGCTCCACTGCTCCCATAATATATTGGGGTTTAAAATTTAATTTTGAAAGTGTAAGATTGGAACCTCCTGTCGACACAACGGTCATATGTTTTAATTTTGCTATTTTTATGGCATATTCTGCTATTTCCTCTGGGAGTACATTTAATAACGAACCCATAACAAACATGGGATTTTTAGATTTTTTTATTGTTAATGCTGCTATTTTTGGAGAACAAAGCATTGCCTGATTTGGAGATGTAAATGCAGGATTCCAGGCAGACATGCTATCACCACAATATTTATATATTATGTGTATCAATTACACATATATAATGATTAATAATGATAGTATTTAAAGGTGATGGTGTGTTTCAGCTTGATGAATATAAAAGTAGGAATTTTTCAATTAAAGGATTAAAAATGGATTTTAAGAAAATAAATTTTGATACAGGGCAGGCAAATGCAGATTCTCCACCATCTGATAAAAAAAAGGTTCATATAGATTATTCAAAACTCAGGGACTGGGATTTTAAGTTATTGTCTCATTTTAGGCCATTTTATGCTCCATTATGTAATTTATGTTGTCTATGCACCTATGGGAAATGTGATTTATCCAAAAATAAAAAAGGAGCATGCGGTATTAATTTAGAAAAACAGCAGGCAAGAATTGTATTATTGGCATGTTGTATTGGGGCATCCACCCATGCAGCTCATGCTAGACATATTGTTGATCACATATTGGAAGAAAATCCAAATTTAAAAATAGATTATGGAAATGCCATAGATATTGTTGCACCCTTATCCACCACCATTACAGGAATCACTCCAAAAACTGTTGAGGATTTAGATAAAATATTAGTATATATTGAGAAGGAAATAACAAACCTGCTGGCAGCCACCCATACAGGTCAGGAGGGAAACCATTTGGATTTTGAATCAAAAGCACTCCATGCCGGCATGATTGATAATTTAGCATTGGAAATAGCCGAATTGGCCCAGATAAATTATTATAATTTACATAAGGGGGAGCCTAACACACCTTTAGTAGATATTGGATTAGGTGTAATAGATAATCAGAAGCCGATAATATTGTGCATTGGACATAATATAGCACCAGGGGTAGAAATTATCGACTATATTGAAGATAATGGTTTGTCTGATGATATAGAAGTATGCGGATTATGTTGCACAGCAATAGATATCAGCAGATACTCAAAAGAGTCAAAAATAGTTGGTCCAATATCAAGACAGTTGATGTTTATAAAATCAGGCGTTCCAGATGTGGTGGTTTTGGATGAACAGTGTATAAGGGCAGATATTTTAGAACTTTGTGCTGAAAAAAATATTCCTGTCATTGCAACAAGTGATAAATGCTCCTTAGGATTGCCCGACATGAGCTCTAAGGATGAAAATATTATAATTCATGAGCTCCTTTCAAAAAAATATGATGGAGCTCTTATAAAAGACATGGAGAAAGTTGGAAAGGTTGCTGTTAATCTTGCATTATTATTGAAGAAAGACCGCAAACATGAACATAAACATAAAAATAACGAGAATGACGACCTGGACATTTTTGAACTTATAAATAAATGTACAGAATGTGAATGGTGTAATAGGGTATGTCCTGCCATGCTTCCAATAAAAGAGGCCTTCATCCAAGGTAAAGCTGGAAATTTATCTTTATTTTCAGAACTTCACGGTAGATGCGTAGGATGCGGAAAATGTATGGAAGAATGCGAGAGAAACCTTCCGATAATAGACATTATAAGAATAGCTTCAAAGGATAAAATATCATCTGAAAGATATAAAATTAGGGCAGGTAGGGGACCTATCCAAGATGTTGAAATAAGGAAAGTAGGAGCTCCGATTGTGTTAGGGGACATTCCAGGAGTCATTGCACTTGCAGGCTGTTCCAACTACTATAATGGGGAAAATGAAATAGCCCTTATTGCAGAAGAGTTTTTAAAAAGAGGGTATATTGTAGTAGCTGCAGGATGTGCTGCCATGGACATAGGACTTTATAGGGATAATGATGGAAAAACACTTTATGAAAAATATCCTGGAGACTTTGACAAGGGAGGGGTTCTAAATGTGGGCCCCTGTGTTGCAAATGCTCATGCTATAGGTAGTGCCATCAAAATAGCAAATATATTTGCAAAAGTGCCCCTTGAAAATAATTTTGAAAATGTAGCAGATTATATATTAAATAGAGTTGGAGCATGTGTAATTGCATGGGGTGCTATGAGTCAGAAGGCGGCGGCAATTGCTACTGGTGCAAATAGATGGGGTATTCCTGCAGTAGTTGGACCTCATGCATCTAAATATAGAAGATTATATTTGGGAGAATCGAAATTAAGGGAAATTACTGATAAACGAACAAATGAAAAAGTGGAGTGTGAGCCTGCCCCACTGCATTTAATATACTGTGCTGAGAGCATGAATGAGTGCATGTCAATGGTGGCAAAATTATGTATGAGACCTAATGATACTCCAAAAGGAAGATTAATAAAACTAACCCATTATGTGGATATATATAAAAAATATCATGGTTGTCTACCTGATGATTTACACCTATACATTAGAAGTGAACGAGAAATCCCTTATGAGGATAAAAAAGAAATATTAAGATTCCTTAGAGAAAAAGGATGGAATCCAAGAAAGGCCCCAAATGAACCTTCAATATTGTAGTGAGATTATGAGGATATTAAACGCCCATGAAATAGATATTGCATCAGAGGCCATAAAAAAAGGAGAATTGGTGGCATTTCCAACAGAAACTGTATATGGGCTCGGAGGTGATGCCCTAAATATCTCCGCCATACAAAAGATTTTCGAAGTAAAAGGAAGACCAATTGACAATCCATTAATTGTACATATAAACAGTTTGGATATGTTAGAACATGTGGCATATATAACGGAGGATGCAGAGTTGTTAATAGAAAGATTCTGGCCAGGTCCCCTAACTTTAATTTTAAAAAAGAAAGATATTGTTCCAGGAATCACCTGCGCCAACTTAGATACTATTGCTGTGAGGATGCCTAATCATGATATAGCATTGAAATTGATAAAAAAGGCAGGAGTTCCCATAGCAGCCCCAAGTGCAAACCTCTCTGGAAAACCAAGTCCTACATCAATATCCCATGTAATGGAAGATTTAAACGATAAAATAAATTATGCAATAGATGGGAAGGTCAATATAGGCGTAGAATCTACGGTTGTTGATTTAACTGAAGAGAAACCGTTGATTTTAAGACATGGCGGGATAACATTTGAAGAACTAAAAGAGATTGTTGATATTGAAATATTTACTACAAGAGATATGAAAAAAGTTAAATCACCGGGAATGAAGTATAGGCACTATGCTCCAAATACTCCCTTAGTTTTAGCTACTGGAAAACTTAATGACATGGTTTTTAAAATAAACAAATTAATAGAAGAATATAACAAAATTGGAGAGAATGTTGGAATAATCGCAACTCATGAAACAATCCACAGATACCCAAATAATATTAAAAAGAGAAGTATTGGAACCAGGGACAATTTATATCAAGTTTCAAAAAATCTATTTAATATATTGAGAGAAATGGATAAGGAAAATCTAGATGTAATTATCATAGAAAGTTTTGAAAAAAAAGGATTGGGATTTGCCATTATGGAGAGGCTGGAAAAAGCCTCCGTGAGCATGATATAATTAATCTAACTCGCTTCTCTTGTCTTTAATTATTTTTAAAAATATTGCATTTTTTGGACATAACTCTTGACATAACTCACATCCACAACATTTATTTTTGTCAATATGAATTATATTATCATCAATATTTATCGCCTTTGTTGGACACACATCCATACATATTTTGCATAAATTACACTCATTGGAAATGGCCACGTCAACATCTATATTATCAGAAATAAGTGTCTCCGTAATTGTATTTATAATGTCGTCATCATTACAGACGGTTTTAATAAAAAGTACCGCATCCCTTGGATAAAACTTTTCAGCAGTAACTTTTGCACATTTAACAGCTTCTTTTGCAGGTATCCTGCCGGCTAAATAATGAGTAATTACAGTTCTATCTACTTTAAGTAATTTTGCAATTTCTTCATGCGTTAAACCTTTTTCCCTAAGTTTTTTTGCAGTGAGTGCTCTTAAACCTGCTAATATATGTTGAGTCATGATACCACCATAAAAATATACAAACATTAAATTCCATTAAATAAATTCCATTAAATATAAAATACAATATATTTGAAGAATATTAGTTTAATGACTTCTACCAATATATAAAACACTATAAAGTTCTAACCAGATTAACAACTGTGTTTTAAACTATGATATCAGATCATACCAATAAATAGTTTCATTTCTAACTTTTAGTTTGGTCTTGTCAATTACTATTAGCTTCTTATTCTTCTTAGACATGTCTAAAACTGATTCGTGACTTGCCTTCCCAACTGGGATAGAATAAGCATGTCTTTTAGCTATAGACTCAAATAGTATAAAAGATCGGTTAGAATCTAATCTCTATTAGTATCTTATTTCACTTAAAGAGCTTTTTCTCTTTGATTTGTTCCTTTATCATACCTATTATGAGCTCATATTTTTTTATGGATCAGATATTAAAACTTATCGATATTCCCTATATTCGTATATATATCTACTTCTTAGAAAATAAAAGTTATTTAATAAATTCTCTATATCCCAAATTCAACTCTTTATTTACTTTCACAACATCTCCTGGAACCTTTTTATACCATTCTGGAATATCGGGAAGCTTGTTAAAATCTGTTAAAATAGTTCCATTCGGCAAAAATGCTTTTATTATCCCATCTGAATCCTTATATATGGAAGTATTTGGGGGGATCCATTTATCATTCGGTATTTTTAAATCGCCCCCTACTCCATCTACAACAGAGTTATGTCCCACTATTGTATTATCTCCAATTTCAGCTCCAAATACAACTGAATTAAACCCAATAAATGCATTATCTCCAATTTTTGCAGGACCATGAATTACCGTGGAATGAGTGATTGAAGCTTCCTTGCCAACAACTACCGACGTATTTCTAAGACAGTGTATCACAACCATATCTTGAATATTCGCCCCTTCTTTTATTAATATACCTTTAGTTGGAGGTTCATCACACCTTATAACAGCGTTTGGACCAATGTAAACATTTTTTTGTATGGCAACGTCTCCTATAATCACTGCACTTTTATCAATAAATACGTTTTTATCTATGTTTGGGGTTTTTCCTTCAATATTGGGAAGTATGTTTTTTTCCATAAATATCACTCTTTTATATTATGTCCTAATTCAAATCCTTTTTCGAGGGCTTTTAGGTTTAATTCATTAAATTTTGATGGAACTGCATCAACTACCGCATTTTTTAAAGATTCTTTTGATATTACATTCGTAATACTTACTAACGCCCCAAGCATTACAACATTGGCAACTATTTTATTTCCAAGATTATAAGCGGTTTTTGTGGCAGGAACTGGATATATTTCTATATCATCTCTATTGGGATGATTATTCATCATATCAGGATCGTAAATAAGGATTTTTCCAGAGCTCAAATCCTTTGTATAGGTGTCCAAAGATTCTTGGGACATTGCAACCAATACGTCTAAATTTCTGACCTTTGGGTAGTCTTTTGGATTATCTGATATTACCACTTCTGCACGGGATATACCCCCCCTTGCCTCTGGACCTATTGACTGAGTTTGAAAGGCATAACTATTTTCATACAGTGCAGCAGCTCTCCCCAATATTATGCCTGACAAAAGTATGCCCTGCCCCCCAAATCCGGCAAACCTTATTTCTTTTCTCATAATACCACCATAAGCTTTAATCTTCCTTAGATGCTTTTGATATTGAAGGATATTCAATTAAACATTCGTTTTTTATTATTTTATATAGTTCATCGGTAAATTCAGGCTGTTTTTTATCCACAAATTCCCCAATCACTAGTTTTCCATCTAATGCTTCTTTTCCATCTTTTGAAAGTTTTTTTACTTTATTTATGTGTATGGTGTTTGATTTAATCAATTTCATGAGCTCCGTGTTGGATTTTATATTGTTCATCCTTCCATAGTATGTATAACACTGAGACATCACTTCAATAAATGCCAATCCCTTAGTTTCTATACCTTTTTTAATGGATTTTGACAGTTGGAATGGGTGAGAAGTGGTCCATCTTGCAACATATGAAGCCCCGGCAGCTTCAGCCAATTTGCATAAATCAAAGGGCCTTTCAGGATTTCCATAAGGTGAAGTGGTAGCTCTTTTTCCAGTGGGTGTTGTTGGAGAAACTTGCCCTCCTGTCATTCCGTATATATGATTATTTACACAAATAATTGTAATATCGATGTTCCTTCTACATGCATGTATGAAGTGATTTCCTCCGATGGCTGCACAATCTCCATCACCGGTGAATGTAATTACATTTAAATCAGGATTATATGATTTAACTCCTGTTGCAAATGCAATAGGTCTTCCATGGGTTGTATGCAGTGAATCACAGTTAAAGTATCCTGGAATCCTTGAAGAACAGCCTATACCTGATGTCATTATAGTGTTATCCATATCAATATTTAAATCATCAAATGCCTTGCATGCACAATTTATAATTGTTCCGATACCACATCCCGAACAAAACATATGCGGCAATCGATCTTTTCTTAAATATTTTAAAGCAAAATGTTGTTCCATAATTTTACCTCCCTGTTGCCATATCAATAATTTCCTCTGGGAAATGTATTTCTCCGCCCGTTTTTGGAAGCAATACTACATCACAAAATCCTTTTGATGCTCTCTCCACTTCCCTCGCGATTTGACCAAAATTCATTTCCGGCACAATAATTTTTTCTGTTTTTTTGGCAATTTCTAATATCTTTTTATCTGGGAATGGCCATACAACCTCCAATCTAAAATATCCTGCACTAACTCCCTTTTCACGGAGCTCAGTTACAGCAGTTTCCGCAGACCTTGAAGGAGCTCCATAGGATACCACCACAACATCCCCGCAATCATCCAAATATTTTTCCTCAAATGAATATATCTCATTGGCATGATTCAATATCTTTTTATTCAATCTCTCAACTAATTTATGATGTTCATCGGGTTTTGATGCTGCATCGGGATATCCCTTTTCATTATGGGTTAATCCAGTTATATGGGACTTATACCCTTTACCAAATACTGGCATTTTAGGAATTAAATCTTCTTCTGGGTAAAATGGAAGTTTATTGAGCCCCTTTTTTCTTTCAACTATCTCAATTTCTTCTGAAATAGTTAGCTTTTCCCGCATGTGTCCTACTATTTCATCACTCATTACAAAGGCTGGAACCCTATATTTTTCAGAAAGATTAAATGCCTTTATTGTAAATTCAAAACACTCTTGAACTGAGGACGGAGCTAATGCTATTACTTGGTAATCCCCATGGGAACCCCATTTTGCCTGCATCATATCACTTTGAGAGGCCATGGTAGGCTGACCTGTTGAAGGAGCTCCCCTCTGCACATCCACTATAACAAAAGGGGTTTCTGTCATAGCCCCATATCCTATGTGTTCCTGCATCAAACTAAAACCAGGTCCACTTGTGGCAGTCATTGCCTTTGCACCCGCCCATGATGCCCCAATAACCGCTGCTAATGCCCCTATTTCGTCTTCCATCTGAATGAATGCTTTTCCAATTTGAGGCAAACGCTTTGCCATTCTTTCGGCAACCTCAGAGGATGGTGTGATAGGATAACCTGCAAAAAAATCGCATCCTACGGCTATGGCACCCTCAGCACATGCTTCATTACCTTGCATAAAATAACTCCCTGGTTTAAGTTTTCCGTTGTTGTCAATTGTCATTTTTTCACCGCAATTGATTGGTCAGGACATATTATTTCACAAATGCCGCAGTAATTACAATCTTCAATATTTCCAACTGTTGATGGATAAATTCCTTTTTTGTTTAATCCCTTAGAGATCCTAAATACTTTTTTTGGACAGGATTCCACACAAATATAACATCCTTTGCATAATTCTTCGTCGATGCTTATCATACCATCACCAAAATAATTTACTTATATGTGTATATACTACACATATATAAATGTTATGATATGTTATTAACAATGTTATTAGTAGAGCTCTAAAAATGTATTTAAAAACATTATTTTCGTGGAGCTCCGTCAAAAATAGAGGTATAAATTTATCATTGCTGATGAAGGAATTAAATAACCAAAAATAATAATTAAATAAAGTACAATTAAATGACTTTTATGGTATAACTACCACCAACTTATGCATAACCCGTCATCTATTTTTTAAGTTCTCTCCTAATTTCTATGGCATCAACAGGACATGCATGGGTACATGCTCCACATAAAACACATACATCAGAATTCAGTATAACCTTTGGAATCTTTTGAGCAGGTTCCTCCATTTTTGGAATATCTAATGCATTACATGGACATATTGCAACACATGCACCACAGACATTGCAAATATCGTTATGAATAATTAATTCGCCTTCAAATGGTTTTTCAACCTCAATGGCATCAGTAGGACAGGTTATTTCACATCGTCCGCAATATACGCAATATTTTTTATCTATATTTGTATATCCTGTGATTGTTTCATATAATACTGGTTTTTCGATTTTTTTATCCCATGGGCACTTATAACAAATTGCCTCAATGGCATTATGTGGGCAGGCTATTTCACAGACTTTGCAAAATACACAGGCGTCGGTATCTACCACAATGTCTTTATATGGTTTTAAAGTAAGGGGACTAATCTCATTAGGTATAAGATTAATAGCATCAGCAGGACAATATTCCGCACATATTCCACAATATACACATTTATCTTTATCTATGGATATTTCACCTATTACGAGGGTTTTTCGCTCAGGCATTTCCCTAACTACATCAATAGCTTCACGGGGACAGGCTAATTCACACTGTTTACATAAAATACATTCCTCTTGAGTTACAGAAATGTTGTTAGGTAAGGCATTCTTCTCCATAATTTTTACCAAATCCTGACCATACGCATCCAAAGAAAATGCACCAAAAGGACAGGCAAAGGAACATACTCCACATAATACACATTGATTTTCATCGATGTCCAACTTTGGAGCTCTCACATTACCCTTTGCAATTGCACCCAATGGACCCATGTGTATGGCATTAACAGGACAAATATCATGGCAAATTCCGCATCCGACGCATATATCATCATTCCATGAAAGTTTTCTTTTTTTATCTGTGTTAATGCTATAAATTTTAAATCCATCATGATATGCTTCTTTTATATGCACAATATCCCTCGTTATATAATTTAAGCTACAATAACAATTCCAGTTCTTATTTTCTAATTTTTAGTAAGCATAGCGCTACACGTTATAACTCATTGTTAACTAACTACACGTGTACATATTACACATAAGTAATATATATAAATTTTTATTTCAACTAAGCCGAAACTTACATGTATAATGGTGTGTAATTTAAGCGAAAATTAAAATATTATATTGAAGCGAATCCTTCGGATTTTACTGACTTACGAAAATCTTTGATTTAGTTGAATAATCATAGATTCAACTCTCGACGAAACCGAAGGTTTCGTCGAGAATTTAATATCGAAGTAAATAAACCTATCTTTCAATTTAACAAGGTATTTTATGTTTAAATAAAATTTAACCGTATTATTAGTTAAGTAATTGATACACGCCACTATAATTAACAAATAATGGCAACATATTGTTTTTGTGTTTATACATATAACAAATATGACAAAAATTGGCCAATAATCAGTACTTGAATTCAATTGGGGCTTTTTATTATTTGATTATCCCCTATGGGCTGGACATCATGCAATTTACCAGGTCAAATTTATTAAAATTGGGGCAAAATCTTATATATCAATTATGTGTAAATACTACACATATAAAATATGGTGAAAGAATGGTGATTCTTAATCTTGAAGAATTCAATGTGAAAAATGTGTTGAATTGTATATTCTGCATGAGCTGCGTAGGTTCATGCCCCTATTTGGCGTTACATTAAATGAAACTAAATAATAAAAAAATTAAAAAAGTTGGTGATATTTTGTCAGATGTTGTAATTATAATGGGGAGCTCATCAGATATAAAAATAGCAAAAAAAGCAGTAAATATATTTGAAGACTTTGGCATAAGTTATGATATAACGGTGGCATCTGCCCATAGAACTTCTGAACGAGTGAGGGATATAACAGTAGAAAGCACAAAAAATGGAACAAAGGTATTTGTAGCAATTGCAGGATTGGCTGCCCATTTACCCGGAATTGTTAAAGCAAATACAACCAGACCTGTGATAGGAGTTCCTGTTGAATCTAAATTAAATGGATTGGATGCATTACTTGCCTGTGTCCAAACCCCAAAGGGCGTTCCAGTGGCAACAGTCGGGATTGATAGGGGAGAAAATGCAGCAATATTGGCGGCCCAAATAATCGGTATACATGATAAAAATATTAGAAAAAAGGTCTTGGAGTATAAATCAAACATGGTTAAAAAAATTGAGGGAGACCAAGAATATATAAGAAAAGAAATTGGTGGAAAATACCTAATAGCAAGGAGCTATGGAAAATTCCTTGCAGATGTGGAGGAGAAATTTAAAATATATGAAAATAAGAATGATGAAGGTGAAGATAGTGTTCTTATTGTAGCTGGGAGTTATTCAGACATAAAAATAGTTGAATCCATAGTAGAAATTTTAAAATCCTTTGATATACAGTATAAAATCGAAATAGCCTCCCCAAATAGATACCCTCAAAAATTACATAAGGCCGTGGTTAATGGGACCGTTTCTGGAACAAAGGTATTTATATGCGTGTCTGGGCTGTCTGGTTTTGTATCTGGTGCAGTAGCTGCACACACCGACAGACCAGTTATATCGGTGCCCCACGATGTAAAATTAGGCGGATTAGATTCCCTCATCACCATGGCACAAATGCCGCCAGGTGTCCCTACTGCAACAGTTGGAATCGATAATGGGAAGAATGCAGCCATTCTAGCAGTTGAAATGCTCGCAGTAAATAACGAAGAATTAAAGGAAAAATTAACTTCGTTTAGAAAAAATCTTAGTGAAATGGTGGATTTCATAAATACGGCACAAATCTCCTAAAAATAAATTATTTAATGGCATTTAATTTTCTTTCGATTGTGTTTTCCTTGTCCTTTCTTTCATCAATTTTTAAAGAACTAACAACTCTTTTTGTATCATTTAAAACTTCTTGATGCGCCTCCTTAAACGCCTCCAATATCTTGTCCAAGTCCCCCTCCAATACGGTTCCCATTGCACTTGGTTCTATTTTTAAGTCATATTTTTCGAAAACCTTTAATGCTTTTTTAACATATTTTGAAACGCTCGGACCTTCGCCTAATGGTATTATGCTCACTTCTGCAACCACCACTTTATCACCTTTAATTATATTTATATGGTAGATAACTTTTAATAATTGGTGTTAAATAAAATAATTTAAAATTTGTGGTTTTAAATCGTGATATAATATATCCAATAAAAAAGAGAAAATAGGATGTTATTTGTCCAATTTTAATATTTTCATTAATTTTTCTATTTATTTATGCCTCATTTTTTCAAATATCCTTCTGCCAACTCAATATTTACATCTACAACCTTTCCTGGGACAGGTTTATACCAATCCACCACATTAGGCAGTTCATTTAAATCTGTCAATACTGTGCCATCAGGTAAAAATGCTTTTACCTGCCCGTCTACATCTTTCATTACAACAGCTCCTGATGGAACCATTTTTCCAGCAGGTATTTTCAATCCTCCTTCTACTCCAATTCCATCTACAACTGCATTATGTCCAATTAATGCACCGGGTCCCACTTCCGCAGCAAATACGACGGCACCAAATGCGACAAAGGCATTTTTACCTATTTTAGCAGGTCCATGCACTATGCTCCCATGGGCAAGAGAAGCCTCATCTTCAATTTCTATTTTTGTTCCCCTTAGGGCGTGTATGATAACACCATCTTGAATATTTACCTTATTTCCAATTACGATTCCTTTTGTTGGAACTTCATCGCATCTTACAACTGCATGAGGGCCCACATATACGTTATCTCCGATTTTTACATTTCCAATAACTACTGCATCGGGGTCAATATAGGTACCTATTTTACTTATTGAAGGAGAATGTCCTTCTAAATTCTGCCTTACATTTGGTATCATATTAGGGGATGATTTCAATTTATTTACTTCTGCTTCTAAGTTGGATATTTCTGATTTTAACTCGTTTGTGGTAGATTCATCAACTGCTGTTTGATTATCGACACATCCTGCAAATAGCAATGTTAATGCCATACAGAACATGCCCAATACTGCAATCTTTTTGTTCAATATATCACCTCTTAATGTGTAGTAAGTACACATGTGTATATAATACACATATAATATATAAATATTATCCCATATTTTTAATGCTTCAGTGCTACTTGTTAATACTAAAAAAATTGTTCAGTTATAAGCTATGCGATATTATAGGTTTTCTAGCAATATCCATCGATATGATTTTGCCAATTTTCATATTTTTTCTTATTTCCAATATTTCTAATAACAACATTTCATGTTCTTTAAAAATAATGAATAAAAACTAAAATTAATATCTAAAATATATGGTTGTGTGCGGATTTTTTATAATTATTTATAAACTTATAGAATTTCATTAGTTGTTATTTTCCTTTTATTTTGAAATTAATCTTTTAACTTCAATAAAAATTTATTGTATATATGTTTAACCTAACGCACACAAACTATAATTACAGTATTGGCTTATAAACATCCAATTCTTTCAGCTACAACTTCGTATTTTCCAACAACATCTCCCATGTCCTTTCTATAAACATCCTTATCAAGAACATCTTTTGTTTCTTTATCCCATAATCTCATGGTGTCTGGGCTAATTTCGTCTGCAACTACTAATTTTCCATCCTTTGTTCTTCCAATCTCGATTTTGAAATCTACAAGGATTATGCCCTTTTCATCAAAGAATTTTTTCAAGGTTTCATTTACTTTCAATGCTAACTCTTTTAATTCTTTTAATTCCTCTTCTGTTGCAAGGTTTAAGGCAAGAGCTATGTCATCGTTTAACATTGGGTCTCCGTAGTCGTCGTTTTTATAATCAAACTGTACAATAGGGGTTGCTAATTCTTTACCTTCTTCAAATGGGTATTTTCTACATAAGCTCCCTGCGGCAATATTTCTAACTATAACCTCAATTGGTATGATTTCTACATTTTTAGCAATCATGTAGATTGGTTCAATGTATTCTATGAAATGTGTAGGAACACCATTTTCATTTAAGAGCTCGAACAATTTTGAAGATATTAAGGCATTTAGGTGGCCTTTTCCTTTTTTCACATCGTGCTTTTCCCCATTTCCTGCAGTAATATCGTCTCTGAATTCAATTAAAACCTTGTCATCATCTATTTCATATATGGATTTTGCCTTTCCACTGTATAAAGGTTCTTTTTTTAATATTTCGTTAATATTCATGTCCATTGTATCACCTTTATTTTTTCAATTAAATGTATCACCTAGAATCATACCTTAAATTTACCAACCTGTTCGGAGACCAGCTGAGCAATAGTTGTTGCCTCCTCAATAGCTTTATTTATTTCTTCAATGGCTCTATTCTGTTCCTCAGCACTGGCGGTTAATTCTTCCGCAGTAGCTGCAAATTCCTCAGATATTGAGGCAATATCTTGAACATTTCTTAAAGCCTGATTAACATTTTCAGAAGCATGTTTTGCTCCTTCTTTAATAGCATTTATCTTTTCAGTTGCCTTATCTACACTTTCTTTTATTTTAAGGAATGCATCATTCACTTCATCTATTGCCACAACTCCTTTATCCACTTCGTCCTTACCTGTAAGACCGAGGTCGATTGTTCTATCGATCCTTTTATGTATTCCTACAATGGTTTTGTTAATATCATCCACAGATTTACCAATCTCTTCTGCCAGTGATTTAATTTCACTTGCAACAACTGCAAATCCTTTTCCAGCTTCTCCAGCTCTTGCAGCTTCAATAGAAGCGTTTAAAGCCAGTAATCCAGTTTGTTCAGCAATATCTTTAATCAATACAGTAACTTCGTTGATTTTCTTGCTCTCGTCTCCGAGCTCTTGAATTGCCCTTCCTAAGTCATCTATTACGTTAGTGATTCTCTGCATGGTGTCTATTGCATTTTCAACTTTCTGTACACCAGTTCCTGAGTTTTTCTCTATTTCATTTGCCGCCTCTACTGCATCTACTGCTGCGTTGAATACTCCCTCGGTAACTTCCCCAGCATTCCCTAAATCCTGGGATACATCCTGTAGTTTTGCAGATTGGTCTGTTGCAGCTGTGGCAACCTGTGAAGCTGCATCTGCAACCTGATCTGAGGTTTCCTTTGTCCGCTCTATCTCTTCTTTTAGCGTAGATACCTCTTTGCTCAGATTAATTACCTGATTTTTCAGTTCTCTCGTCATGTTTGCTATGTTCTCAATAGCTTTGTTAATGATTTTTTGAAGCTTATTTCGTTTTCCATTTTCATCCATTCTTGCTGTTAGGTCCCCTTCAGATACTTTCGTCATAACTTCTGTGACGTCTTTGAATAATTTAGCCATGTTTTTTCTGTCTTCTTTCTGCTTTTCTATATCTTCTTTCATGTTATGGTATACCCTTTTCATGTTATGATATATTTTACCAATTTCATCATCGTTGAATTTCACTTTCGACTGTATGTTGTAGTTCCTACTGGCTAATTCACCAGACATTCTTTCAAGGTCTTTAAGTTGGTCTAAAACAGTTCTTTTTATAAAAATCATTGAAACAATCCCAACCAATAATGCCAATATTGCGGATATCACCGACATATAATTTGCAAATTTCTTTTTTTCATCAGCTGATATAGTATATATGCTAACGGCTTTGTTCATTTCATTTAATAATTCGCTGTTATGGCTTTTTACATAATTTAATGCCTCTTTAAATTCTGGATCGTCTGGACTTTTGGAGTATATTATTTTTATTTTTTTATAGTAAGGATCCCATAGTTGTTTTACCTTAAGAAGCTGGGGTTTAACTTCATCGGGAGCAGGGGGGAGTCCTAATTCTTTATCACCATATATTAGACCATTTAATGTTTTATCAAATCGTTCAGAGGTTTCTTTTAAATCTTTAATGTACCCATCATACCCATCTTCTATCATAACTGCATCATGTGCCAATTTTAGAGCTAACGTTCGTTGATACCCTGCAAGATTTATAGCATGTCCGTCATCGTTCATGCTAATTGCCACCGTGAATGATAATACTACAATAATAAGAACCAAAATTGATATAATGGATACAATCTTGGTTTTAACAGTCATGTCGTTAAGTTTCATACTTCCCCTCATTACTGTCAATATAAGGAATTGCAAAAATTTAAGTAACTAACTGCATGGTTACGACGACAATACAAACTCCACGGGCAATATTACCATATTTTGATATTTCGCGATATAATAAGCAATATTTATTTAATTTATACTATATACTTCAATATCTCCGTCTTTCATATTTTTAATGGCATTAAATGCTGCCTTTGCTCCATCAGTTGTGGTAATGTATGGTATTTTATAATCTATTGCTGTTCTTTTTATCAGATATTCGTCCTCTTTTGATGCACTTCCCTTTGGAGTATTTATAATCAAATCTATCTTTCTAGATTTTATTAAATCAATTATATTTGGTCTCCCTTCGCTTATTTTGAATACTTTTTCTACTGCTATTCCGTTATTGGTTAATACATTATAGGTTCCTTCTGTTGCCACTATCTTAAATCCTAAATCTTCAAAATTTTTTGCTATTGGTATTAATTTGTTTTTATCATCATCATTTACACTTATAAATACAGTTCCTGCTAATGGGAGCTCCATACCAGCAGCCAGTTGTGCCTTATAATATGCCAGTCCAAAATCCTTATCTATGCCCATAACTTCTCCTGTGGATTTCATTTCAGGACATAGGGAGATCTCTGCATTTGGCCATTTGCCGTATGAAAATACAGCCTCCTTGACGCATACTTTATCAGGTATTTTTTCCACAAGGTTTAAATCTTTTAATTTTTTGCCTACCATGATTTTTGCTGCAATCTTTGCAAGGGATATGCCAATAGCTTTACTTAAATAAGGTATTGTCCTACTTGCCCTTGGATTTGCCTCCAAAACATATACTGTATCATCTTTTATGGCATACTGGATATTTATCAAACCTTTGATTTTTAACCTCAACGCCAATCTTTTTGTGTAGTCCTTTATGGTGTCTATAATGTCTTTTGAAAGTGTTTGGGGCGGTATTACACAGGCACTATCTCCACTATGTATGCCTGCCTCTTCTATATGTTCCATTATCCCTCCAATAAATACATCTTCACCATCGCAAACTGCATCTACATCCACTTCAATAGCATCTTCCAAAAACTTATCAATTAGGATTGGGAGCTCCGGTGAAATCATTACTGCCTCGTTCATGTAATTTTTTAATTCCTCCCTATTATACACTATATGCATGGCTCTTCCACCGAGCACATAGGAAGGTCTAACCAATACAGGATATCCGATTTTTTCTGCCACTTCTAAGGCTGTTTCCTCATCAAATACTATTCCATTTGGCGGTTGTGGTATTTTTAATTCATTCAATATATTTGAGAATTTCTCCCTATCCTCAACTAAATCAATGGATTCTTTTGGAGTCCCAATAATTATATCGTCAGGAATGTATTTCGATAGATTAAGGGGAGTTTGTCCCCCAACTTGAACTACAACGCCGTAGGGGTTTTCTTTTTCGATTATATTTAAAACATCCTCGGGATATAACGGCTCGAAGTAAAGTCTATCTGCTAAATCAAAATCGGTGCTAACTGTTTCAGGGTTGCAATTTACCATTATGGTTTCAAAACCTTCTTCCTTTAATGATTTTATCGTATGGACACAGCAATAATCAAATTCTATACCTTGACCTATTCTGTTTGGTCCCGAGCCCAATACTATGATTTTATTACTTTTGTTATTGTTAGAACTCTTGCCAATATTGTTATTGTTATTATTATTTCCACCTATTTCTAGTTCATCTTCCTCGTCATTATAGGTTGAATAGTAGTAAGGGGTTTTTGCCTCAAATTCTGCACCGCAGGTATCGACCATTTTATATTTGGGGAATATGTTATATTCTTTTCTTAGATTTCTTATTTCTTTTTCTGATTTTCCCGAGATGTCGGCTATTATTTTATCGGACAGTCCATATTTTTTTAACTTTAAAAGGGTTTCATAGTCAAGATTTTTTGCACCACTTTTATCACTTTTTATAGAGCTCTCCAGTTCTATTATATTTTTCATCTTATTCAGAAACCAAGGGTCTATTTTAGTTATTTTATAAACTTCATCAACATCCTTTATTTTTAAAATTTCAAATAAATCATATATTCTACCTATCCCGCCTTTTGGATTTGTATAATTTAATCTCTTCTCATCAAATTGATATTTAGTATTGTAAAGGTCCAAACTTCTCAATGCCTTTAAAAATGCCTCTTCAAAAGTCCTACCAATCGCCATAACCTCCCCAACACTTTTCATCTGGGTTGTTAAGGTGTCATCCACGCCAGGAAGTTTATCAAAATCCCATCTTGGAATCTTTACAACAACATAATCTATTGTAGGTTCAAATGCTGCGGAAGTCCCAGTTATTTCGTTTTTAATCTCATCAAGGGTTAAACCAACAGCCAATTTTGCGGCAACCTTCGCAATTGGATAACCTGTTGCCTTACTTGCAAGTGCGGAGCTCCTGCTTACCCTTGGGTTCATTTCAATGGCCACAATTCTCCCATTTTCTGGATTAACTGCAAATTGAATATTACTTCCGCCGGTCTCAACCCCAATTTCTCTAATGATTTTTATGGAATAGTCTCTTAATAATTGATATTCTTCATCACTGAGTGTTTGGGTTGGAGCTACTGTAATACTGTCTCCTGTATGTATCCCCATAGGGTCAATATTTTCAATGGTGCATACTATAATTACATTGTCGTTTAAATCCCTAATTACTTCATATTCATATTCCTTCCAACCAATTATGCTCTCTTCTATCAAGATTTGATTTTTAAGGCTATATTCTAATCCCTTTGAAGCTATTGATTTTAACTCTTCTGGGTTAAATGCTACACCTCCTCCGGTTCCCCCAAGGGTAAATGCAGGTCTAACTACTACAGGGTAGCCTAATTTTTCTGCAATACTCAGGGATTCTTCCACAGTATATGCAACTTCACTTTTTAACACATCCACTCCAACTTTTTTACAGGCTTCTTTAAAGAGCTCCCTATCTTCCGCTTTTCTAATGGCATCTAACTTTGCCCCAATCAGTTCAACATCATGTTTATCAAGAATTCCTTTATCCGCCAGTTCAACTGCCAAGTTTAGTGCAGTCTGTCCTCCAAGGGTGGGCAGTATTGCATCAGGCTTTTCCTTCTCAATAATTTTTTCAACGACCTCAGGCACCAACGGTTCTATATATATTTTGTCTGCCATCTCAGGGTCAGTCATTATTGTTGCAGGATTTGAATTTACAAGGACTATTTCATACCCCAGTTCTTTTAAGGCTTTACATGCCTGGGAACCAGAATAATCAAATTCACACGCCTGCCCAACAATTATTGGACCTGCACCTATAATCAGTATTTTTTTAATATCTTCTCTTTTTGGCATAAAACCACCAAATCAATATTGTTTAATAATCTTCTCAAAATCGTCAAAGAACCCATATGTGTCATGGGGACCAGGATGAGCCTCTGGATGATATTGAACACCAACGATCGGTAATTCCTTATGTTTTATTCCCTCAATGCTGTTATCGTTTAAATTAATCTGAGTAATATTCATACAATCGGGTAAATCAGAAACTGCAAAGTTGTGATTTTGGGAAGTGATATATACCCTTCCATTTTCCAAATCCTTAATGGGCTGGTTTAATCCATGATGGCCAAATTTTAATTTTCTCGTTTTAGCACCAAGTGCCAGCGATATTATTTGATGTCCTAGACATATTCCATAGATTGGAACTTTGCCTATAAGGTTTTTCACAGTATTTATTGTTTCTTTTAGAATTGAAGGATCTCCCGGCCCATTTGAGATAAACACCCCATTTGGATTATATTCCAATATATCTTTATAATTTGAATCATATGGAACAATAACCAAATTTACGTTCTTTTTAATTAGCTGATTTACTATGGATTTTTTAACTCCACAGTCAATTAAAACCACGGTTTTTTTACCATTTCCCAATATTATTGGTTTATCCGTACATACCTCAGGAACTAAATTTAATTCTGAAATATTTTTATGAGATTTAACCTTTTTCAATAATTCCTCATTATCAATATCCCCAACTCCTATGGCGGCCTTCATAGTCCCATAGGTCCTTATTTTTTTTGTTAATTTTCTTGTGTCAATATCGGATATTCCACATATATTATATTCTTTTAAAAATTCATCAATGCTTTTTTTAGATTTATGGTGGCTAGGAACTGAACAATTTTCTTTTACAACAAAACCTTCCACTTTTATTCCATCGGATTCGAACCATTCTTCATTTACACCATAGTTTCCAATTAACGGATATGTCATGGTTAATATTTGACCTTTATAAGATGGGTCAGTCAATGCTTCTACGTATCCCGTCATACCTGTACAGAATATAATTTCCCCAATCGCAATACCCTCTGCACCAAATCCATGACCCTGCATAACAGTCCCATCTTCCAAAATTAATACGGCTTTTGTCATACTATCCCTTCTATTATGCATGCTTATGAGCATGCATATTCTATTGTTTAATGTATCAGATTGTTAAATTAGGATTTTTTTATTATTGTGCTCTAAAAATGCCTCCCAGCTTTCATCCACACTTTCTTGTATGTGCTCAATTTCAATCTCTGAAAGGTGTCTAAATCTCTTCTGGATGCTTAAATAATCTTTTACCGGTATTTTTTTATTTTTATAGTTCATCTTAAATTCTTTATTTTCAATTTCGTAAAGCGCCCACAATCCAGATTGAACAGCCAATTTTGCGATTTTTATTCCATCTTTACTGTGAAATCCCCACCCAGTGGGGCATGGGGCATGCACATGAATATATTTGAATCCATCAAAGGATAATGCCTTTTCAACCTTTTTTAGGAAATCAATGGGATAACCTACTGACGCAGTGGCAACATAGGGAGCTCCGTGGGCAGCCACAATAAATGGCATGTTCTTTTTTTCTTCGGGCTTTCCAATACTGTATTTTCCAGCAGGGCTGGTAGTTGTTGATGCCCCATAAGGGGTAGTCCCGCTCCTCTGTTTTCCAGTGTTTGCGTATGCTTCGTTATCGGTACAGATGTATAGTATATTGTGTTCGCGTTCTACTGCTCCCGATAATGCCTGAAAACCAATATCTGCGGTTCCACCATCTCCAGCAAATACTACGATATTTGTCTTTTTACCCAGTCTTTTCATGGCTTTTTCTATGCCGCTTGCAACTGCTGCAGCATTTTCAAATGCAACATGTATAAATGGCACCCTCCAGGCAGTTTCAGGATATATTGTAGTAATGACTTCCATACATCCAGTTGGTGCAATGACAATTGTGTCCTCTCCACATATTTTTAAAGCCAATCTTAAGGCAAGAAGTTCTGGACATCCAGCACAGGCTCTTGCTCCTGGTGCTAAATATTCTTCTTTTGGAATATCTGTGATTTTCATAGATTAACACCTATCCATGTAATTTCTTTTGGATTGTTATCCTCTAATAATCTAAATATGGTTCTAAAATCGTCATAAGTTACATCCCTACCGCCCAATCCAACAATAAAGTTTTTTACAATAGGTTTACTATCCAAATCATAAAGGCATGATTTAACTTCATGGGCCACAATTCCACCGGACCCAAAGCTTATATTTTTATCAATTACTCCTATTTTTTCAAACCTTGAAAGTATTTTTTTCAGTTCTTCTTTTGGGAATGGCCTAAATACCTTTAATTTAATCAATCCTACTTTTTTTCCCTCTTTCCTTAGTTCATCTACAATAAATCGTGCAGTGGTGGTTATTGCCCCCATAGTTAAAATAACAATTTCTGCGTCTTCGGTCCGATATTCTTCAATGAATTCATACTTCCTTCCAGTGAGCTCTTCAAATTCTTTAAAAGTTTTTTCCATAACAATTCTAGCATTCTCCATGGCTTGTTCCTGTTGATATTTCAGCTCCATGTAGATATTTGGACCTCCAACTGGTCCCAATGTGTAAGGGCTTTCAGGGTCTAATTTATATTCTAAATCCAATTCTGGAAGAAAACTTTCAATTGTTTCATTATCCAGTGGATTTACTGGTTCGACAGTATGTGATAATATAAATCCATCGAGAGATACCATTGCAGGCAATAATACATTTTTATTTTCACATATTTTGTATGCCATTATCACTGAATCATGAGCCTCTTGATTACTCTCACAAAACATCTGAATTGCCCCACTGTCCCTTTGAGCAAGGGCATCTATATGGTCTGACCATATCGATATTGGAGCAGAATATGACCTGTTAGTAATTGCTGTAACAATGGGTAACCTAAGTCCCGAAGCACATGGGATGAGCTCGTGAAATAATGCTACACCAGGTCCGCAAGATGCGGTAAATGTTCTAACCCCGCAGGCACTAGCCCCAATTACTGCACTCAATGCACTGTGTTCGGATTCTACTGGAATATACTCGCAATCCATCTCACCGTCGGCAATAAATTTTGCTATTATCTCAACAATTTCACTTTGGGGGGTAATTGGATATGCTGCCACCACATCGACACTTGAATTTTTCACCGCAGTGGCAACTGCCATATGTCCGGTCATTCCTTGCATTTTAGTCCTCCTCTATCATTTTTATAGCATTTTTTGGACATTCAACTTCGCAAATTCCACATCCCTTGCAAAAATCGTAGTCAATTGTTATTTTATCATCCTCAACAATTACCACTCCATCGGGGCAGTAGAGCCAGCAGAAAAGACATGAATTACAGTTTTCATAGTCAATAATTGGTTTATAGGTCCTCCAACCTCCAGTTTTGTTTTCTACGCTTGTTCCAGGTGGAAGCACACCACCTATGATTATATTATTATAATCTAATGTCATACGACCACCTTTTTCATCTCATCATATGCCCTTTTAACGGCCAATATATTTTTATCAGCAAGTTTTTTTGGAAATCTTTCTGATATGATTGAAATAACTGAATCCAATGAGATATTGTCATATATTGCCAAAAATGCTCCAATCATGACGGTATTTGTAATTGGAACCCCCAGAGTTTCAATGGCAAGTTTAGTGGCATCTATTGTATAGGTATTTTGGCCCTCAAACTCGATAGGCTCCTTTGTATTCACAATTATGGTTCCATCATCCAGTCCTTGGACAACATCCACAGTAGGGTCATTTATAACCGTTGGGTCTAGAACCATCACATAATTTGGATTGTATATTTGAGTTCTTGTTTTAATTTCACTGTCGCTTATTCTAACATAGGAAGTTACAGGAGCTCCCCTCTTTTCAGGGCCAAAAAATGGAAAAGCTTGACAAAATTTTCCCTCTTTTAAAGAAGCTATGGCAAGAATTTCTGCGGCGGTAACTGCCCCTTGACCTCCCCTGCCATGAAATCTTATTTCATCCATGTTTTTCACCCTGCATATGTCATTATTAATTATTATATATGTGTATTTAATACACATATTATATAAATATTTCGGAATTTCGGCAATTGTACAATAATATTATATATGGAACCGTAAAAAATCATTTAACAAACTTTAACAATACTTATTAAATCAATAAAAATCGAAATCTAGGATTTCATCTAATTTTTCATTAATTTACTCATACCACATTCCCTTGAACAATTATGCAAGAGAATAAAAAACCAGATCATCCCAGAACTGCCGACTACCTCATGAATAAATATCCCTGGCGAGCTCGGGGCAAGATACATTATTCCTTTAAATATGGTTAGTACCAAGTAATCTTAACACTTTGTTTTTCTGCCTGTTTTTTCCGTCCTTTTCTGTCTTTTGGGATATTCTTCCTCAATCAATCATAAACTTAAAAATTTATAAATTTATCAAAGAGTATTCCAATTATCCCGCTTCCAACGATAACTCCAATCAAATATTTTAATGTTAGTTTTTTCCCATAACATCTTTTCATAGCCATTAGTAAAGGAAGTCCCAAAGTAGGAGCTGAAATTAAAAACGAAATTATCAATCCTTTTGATATACCATCTATTGCAACTGCCTTTATAATTGGTACCATTGCATGAGGGCATAAGAAGATGAATATTCTTATTATTGAAACATAAAAATACGAGTATAGGTTATTGGAAAGAATTAACAGAATGGTTTCTTTTGAGACATAGGTCATTACAAATCCAGAAATTAAAAATCCCAAAGTTATAGATGGTAAAAATTTTTTAAACTGCTCAATGAACACATCAAAAAAACCATTTTTGTTATTTTTGGATTCAAATCCACAAAATACTACTTTTTCATTGTAGAATATCAAACCTACAAATACTGATAATAGCATTGATGCTAAAACCTGCACAATTGCTAGTTTATACCCTAACAACGAAAGAGATAGTAAAATACCAATAGGATTTATTGAAGATGCTGAAACAATAAATGCCATACTAGTTCCTAAGTTTGCCCCCTTTGAGCTCATGGCATTTGCTACAGGCACCCCACTTGCAGAACATAATGGTAGGATCCCTCCAATAAAAGATGCTAAAATTATGGATTTTTTTGAGTTATCCAATATATGAACAAACCTTTTTCTCAAATCTCCTTTCAATTTTATCTTTAAATATGTGGATATAACAAAACCCAATATAATATAAGGTAATGCCTTTAAAAAGAAGTTTAGGGAGTGTTCCAGTGAGATATAAATAGCGTACATATTAATCATGGTTTCCACACTTACCACACTTAGAATTATAGTGGTGTGCATTACTTACTTAACTAATTAATACAGGTAATTTTTATTTAAACATAAAATACCCTTGTTAAATTAAATTAAGCTTATTTATTGCAGTTATTAAATTTATAATACTTTGATTAGTTTACTTAAAGTTGCACACCACTATACATTTGAGTTTGTTTTTCGTTTTCCTTATTCCTTTTTTTGTTAATTGGATTGCAGTACCATAAGGGCACAAAAATCTACACCAGAATCTTGGTATTAATATGGCTAGGAACAATCCTCCCAATACCAATAATAACCTTGTGTAATATTCATTTCCAACAGTCATTAAGGTCAATTCTATTGAAGTTATTAAATCACTGGTATGGATTGGAATGTAATACCTTGGATTTCCATTTATTATTGCAATTATTGCAAAGGCAAATATTGTATATCTTAAAAAATTAAACGATAATTTTAGTTCCAATGGTAGTTTAACAACACTTTTTGAAATTTTTCTTCTTATTTTGTAAATTATATCGTTTAAAGTTCCAAATGGACATACTCCACTACAGAAATCTTTTCTAAACAAAAACATGTATCCAATAACAAATGCAACAAAAGGTCGCCTATAGTATTTGGAAGGGCAGTCAACAACAGGACACATGTCACATGCTAAAAATGGGATCATATATGGACATCTGAATATAACTAAAATAACTGTGGGGATTACGCCAATAAAAATTCCGTATTTTATGAAAATTGGGATAATAGCGTTTACCTTATTAAATAATTCTTTAAAATTCATTATCTCACCAAATTAAATAAAATATAATGTAGCTTCATGATTTGGTTAATATTTCAGTTTTAAAACTGTCGCAAAAAGAGAAAATAATTGATAATATTATGGGATATTATTGTTGTGGTGCAATATCTTTATATTCTGAGTAGTAGTTGTTTAAGATTTCCTGACCTTTTTCAGATTTTACAGGATAGAAGCCGTGTTTTGCCAATATACTTTGTCCTTCATCTGATAAAACAAATTCCATGTATTTGTATGCTAAATCCTTATTCTTTGAGTTTTTCATAACTCCTATTGTGAAAACACCTTTTTGCATATCAAGGTATTCTCTTGGAATATCTATAACTTCAACGTTTCCTTTTATTCCTTCCAATGTGGTGCATCTTCTCTCAACTATTGCTGCATCTGCATTTCCATTGGCAACTTCTTTTAACATCTTTCTGTAGCAGTCGTAATCTTTTGAACTTTTTTCATAGATTTTTTCGATTAATTCTTTTTTTGGTTTTAATGCTTTTATTTCTGGAATCTTTGCTTTTGAGTTTGTGTAAACTATAACATCATCTCTCAATAAATCTTCTAATTTAGTTATGTTCTTAGGGTTTCCTTTTGGAGTTATTATTACCCATTCTGTAAATTGGTAGATTTTATAGTCTGGTTCCATTAAACTTTCGTTTGTTAATATTTTTGAATGTTTGATACTTCTTGGTAAAAATACGTCAGCATAAGCACCTTTTTCTAACGCCTTTCTTAAAGTTCCAGCTGATGCTCCTGTGAATTCTACTTTACAGTTGTATCTTTTTTCAAAAACTGAATTTACTTCTTGGAGTGCCTCTGTTGGACCTCCACAACTGTAGACCACTAAAGTTTTTAGAGCTCCTGCAGATTTTGCAGCTGTAGCGGTAGCTTCTGCAGGTGATGTTGCTTGAGTGTCTGACACACATCCAGAAAACATTAGGGTTATTGCAATAAGCCCTACCATGAATAATGCATGTTTTCTCATCTTTTCACCATTAAATTTTCTAATAACCGCTTTTTTGGAATTTCCAAATCTAATGGTATTTTTACATATAAATAGTTTGTTTTTCATTAATTTTAATAACTAATTAGCTATTAGATAATATAATAAGTCCAAAAATGCCTCATTTTAAATTGGACAGATGATTCAAATAGTAAAAAATTAAAAAAGATGTAGTACAACATATAAAAAAATAGATAAATAATAATTATGCTAATTTTTCAAAACATTCTTTACAAACTATTTTTCCATCTACGATTCTTCCTTTAATTTCCATAAAGTACTCTCCACATTCTTCACATTTTATGGATGGGTATAATTTTGCCTTTCTTGGTGCAGGAATATCAACCTCTTTAACTTCAAATAATTCCTCATCATTAGCATTTAATATCCTTTCAGTAATTTCCTTCTTTATTTTTATAAATTCTTCTTTTTCTTTTTCTGTCAATTGATCTTTGTTGTATTTTTTTCTCATATCTTCAATATCTTTAAAGAAATCGTCTTTGAAGTATATCCTTAAAGCTTTGCGGTTATCCCTTGAATAAAACGTATAAGCGTGTTTTCCATTATCTTTAAAGATTAAATTTCCTTTCCCAAATGTACAGCTCAGCATATGCTGTATTGCGTCAACACTACAGGAGTTGTTTTCTACAATCGCCACGAGCTCTTCATCTTCAGACTTGTTGTAATGATTTTGAATATATTTTGCAACCCTGTAACCTATTGCCAGTCCTGGGCATTCATGTCCATGGAATTCAACAGCTCTTTCCCATTCTACGTCCATTTTTTCACCCATAAATAATGGAAAATATTTAGTATTTCTTTAGTACCGTATCATATAATACAATATAAACTTTTATAAATGAATCAACCTTCTTAGGAAATAGTCTAATTTAAATATTTTCATCAACATATCATGAATAGGTTTTAGTAGAAATAAGATGTAGTATAATTAATATTTCATATCAGTTTGTTGACAATAATATTATCGATAGTATTGTAAAAGGTGATATTTTGCCAAAGATGATCTTACTTCCAAAACTCACAATGTCCCTTGGAGGCTATATTAGGGAAACCATAGAGCCTTATAATGATGACGAAGCTAAACCATTTCCTTACAGAAATGTAGTCGTAGGAAATCCTACAGATGAACCTATAAAAATAGATGTACCTGCATACGATGAAAACTGGGTGGAAAGACATAGAGAACTTGGATTAATTGTAGTACCTGTCGGCATAGATGATGACTTCGTAGGTATATTTAAGATGGTAGAAGAAAAAGTTAAAAGAGGAATTTCGGTGGAAAAAAATGATTAAAGGAGTGTTATTTGATCTGGACGACACTCTATACGATTCTTCAAGTTTTGCTGATCGGGCTAGAAGAGAAGCCATAAAAATGATGATAGACGCTGGATTGGAATCCACAGAAGAAGAAGCCTACAACATACTTCAAAAAATCATTAAAGAAAAAGGTTCCAACTATGGAAAGCATTTTGACGATCTAGTAAATGCAGTTATGGGTTATCATGATCCTAAAATAATTACGATGGGAATTATATCTTACCACAACGTTAAATTTGCTCTTCTAAGGCCATATCCTGATACCATAGAAACTTTGATGAAATTAAAAGCATTGAATCTAAAATTAGGTATTATAACCGATGGAATAACATTAAAACAGTGGGAAAAATTGATAAGACTCGGAATATACCATTATTTTGATGAAGTAATAACTTCAGAGGAGTATGGACTTGGAAAACCAAATATCGAATTTTTCCAGTATGGATTGAAGAAAATAGGTTTAAAACCTGAAGAGGTAGTATATATTGGAGATCGTGTGGATAAGGATATAAAACCTGCTCAAAAGGTTGGAATGTCTACAATCAGAATTTTGAAAGGAAAATATAAAAATTTAGATAATGACACCGAATGCCCAACAGTAAACAAGCTTTCAGAAATCGTGGACATTATAAAAAATTTAGGACTTGAGAAGAAGTAAATATTGATGAATGATATTGATAGTAGGTTGAGGAGCATGATAGATGAAATAAAAGGTTTAGTGGCATTTATGACCAGAATCCCTGTAGGGCATTTTAGAAGTAATTTTGAGGATATGGCAAGATATTTCATGATACTACCTTTGATAGGTACCCTTGTTGGAATTTTTGGAGCTCTTGTAGCTTTTGTGTTTAACTACTTTAACTTTGAGGCATCCAACGTTGTTGGAGTAGTTGTAATGTTTGCACTGTTGTATATGCAAGGGTTCCACCATGTGGATGGTCTAGGGGATTTTGGAGATGCATGGATGGTAATGGGAAACACCAGGAAAAAACTTGAAGTCATGAAGGATGTTTATATGGGGACCGGTGGCTTAATTTTTGTTTTTTTAATTGAACTAATATCTATATTTTCAATAGCTTATTTTTATGAAAATCTAAGTTTTATCCTGTTTGCGAAGTACATAATAATAGGGGAAACCTGCTCAAGATTGGGTTTACTTTCATCTGCCTGCTGTGGCATACCTTCAAAAGAAGGAACTGGAAGACATTTCGTTAAAAATACAAAAGAGTTTCATTTATTTATTGGATATGTCCTTACTTTGGCAGTATCTGTATTGATGGGCGTGCCAAAAATAGGAGCTCTCTGTTCTACTTTGGCAGTATTCTTTGGTATGTTCATAGCTTGGAATTCAAATAAAAGCTTTAAGTGTGTTACCGGAGATATTTTAGGGGCCACTAACGAAATAACAAGAGCAATAGTTTTAATAGCCGCTATAGCGTTTCCACTAATATATTAACATAATCCATCAAGTTTAAATTATCTGAAAACGTCTTCTTCTTTTTTTCTGATTAAATCCTTGCCTTTTCCATCCACATAAGGAACAGGAGCGTTTCTTATTATTACTAAAGGTATTCCTTCGTTTGATTGACCCATTACAACTGACGCTGCCGATGCAAGTTCATCTGCAATTCCAACTTCTGTAGTTTTTAACTCTCTGCCAAACAAATCCTTCTCTCCCTTTCTATCCCACAACGCACAAACTCCACTAACACCTATGGCCACACCAACAGACCCTTTTCTAAATGGTCTTCCCATACTGTCGTTTATAATAACCCCTACCTTCTTGCCAGTAAGTTTTTCTATCTTTTTTCTTAGTTCATCCGCACTTTTATCAGGATTCTTTGGTAATGGTTTTATGTAATCTAAAGAGTTACTTTCATCAACACCACTGTTTGCACACACAAAACCATGTTTAGTTTCTGTAACTATGAAGTTGGGCCCCATTTTCACAACTTCATTGGTTTCATCAAGTATAATCTGAACAACTTCTGGATCTTTATTTAATTTTTCAGCTATTTCAATAGCTTCTTTGGATGGGACTATTTCATCCTTTTTTACCAGGTTTTTTTCAAGCTTTGAAATTATGGTTTCTGCAATTACTATTATATCCCCGTCTTCGATTGGGTATTCTGAAATTAATTCAGCTAAGTCTAAGTTTTCATTCCCTGTTATTATCGGTATCTCCAATCCAATGACTTCCATTTTTCTTCTTTCTTTGCAACCCTTTAAAAAAGTGTTGCATCCCAAAGTTTTATTTGATAATCCAAAATCTTTTTCAGATGGTTCGGCTTTTATGTTCATGGTGTTTTCAATTGCATCTTTCATAACTTCTACATTTGGTTTTTCCCCAGTCCAGATTTCAAAGGCGATTGCCCCTTGGTATATCAACATTCCAAGGCCGTTAATCGTCTTTGCACCGAATTTTTTTGCTTCCTTTAATAGAACTGTTTCAATTGGGTTGTATATTAAATCCATAACCACCATATTTTCGTTTAAATCTTTGCAATTGATTACTGGTTCAACATCAACATTGGGGTACATTCCAACAGGTGTTGTGTGTATTACTATGTCAAATTCTCCTACGTTAATGTTTAAATCACTAAATTCAACTTCATTTTCACTTTTATTTAATTTCTCGGCGATTTCTTTTGCCAATCTTTCCGCTTTTTCAACGGTCCTATTTGAAATCGTGATTTTATTATTTTTCGCAAGTTCAAATGCAACCGCTCTCGCAGCTCCCCCTGAACCGATAATTAATATTTTTTTATCCTTTACTTCTTCACCTATTTCTTCTTCAAGGGACATTCTAGCCCCTAAACCGTCTGTATTATATCCTATCGCCCTTCCATCTTCTTCGATCTTAACTGTATTCACTGCCCCAATTAACCGAGCTCCTTCATCAATATCATCCAAGTAATTCATAATATCTATTTTATGGGGTATTGTCACATTGAAACCTACCATTCCAAGAGCTTTTGCCCCATCAATTACGTATTTTAAATTTTCAGGTTTTACATCAAATGCAAGATACACATAGTTCAAGTTCTTATCCATAAGAGCTCTGTTGTGCATTACGGGAGATAAAGAATGTTCAACTGGATGTCCTATTAATCCCAACAATTTGGTTTTTGAATCTATCAAACTACCACCTTATTTTTATATTATTTTTATTCCAAATTCTTCCTTTAAAATTTCCACAAAATTATCAATGGTTTTTTCAATACCACTTTTTTGCCTTTGGGTTATATTCTTTTTATTTATTAAATCACCATAAACATCAGTGGTAAATAGATACTTATTTTTATCCGTTAAAATGCATATGCCCCCCCTTCCAACTCCTGCAGTAGTTCCTATGCTAATATCACAGTTTAAAATGTTTTTAATGCCCTTTGCCATTAGGTAGGCTACTTTTAAATCGTTTTCTTCAGAATATACTTTTGCAAAATCAAATTGATAGTCAGGCTCAGGGAGTTTTATATTCAGAAGTTTTTCTGCACTATAAACAGAAGGTATGAACATAGATGCCATTACCTTTACGTTTCCGTTGATGCATTTGAAATATGGATTATTTTTAAGTTCATCATATCCGCAAGCCATTTTATGTATTTTAGTGCCTATTTGCCCATAGGTAAAGCACTCTGCGGTAGCTAAGGTTATCATATAATCACCAATAGTAGAATAATACTGTAAAAGGGAGTATTTAGGATAAGTTTTGTGTGGAATCCATCCGAGCTCGCTTATTTTATTATCGTTAACTTTTGGATCCAACCTTTTCTAAAGGTTGGAGATAGTGTATTACTTTGTATCAAAACTTTTTTAAAGTTTTGAGGTAGAGTTATCATACGATATATATCGGGCCATCAATATATTTTTTAAAAAGTTAATATTTAAATTATAAAACAAATATAATATACGTGTTATTATCATATTATATTATTAGCTTTGTAAAAGTTTATTACCTATTTAAAAGGTGTTTCCATGGTAAAATCTAAAGAAGTAGCAAGATTTGAAGGTAAGGGTATTTTGGTAAACCCATATACTATGAGGGATCCATTCACAAAATGGGAAAAAATCCAAATAATTCTTTACAATGATAAAATTGAGTTTAAATTTAAAAATAACGAAATCGTAGCTACACTCGATCAGATCGAAGATGTTGATGCTAAATTACCCAGAAGGGCTATAGAAATTGCCAAGGGTTCTTTGGAGGATTTGGGGGAGTATTCCTCAATTACAATTAAATTGCCAGATCGTGATATAGATATAATTGGCTTTGCTCCAGAAACATCAATATATGGAAAAACGTTAATAAATGCATTTTTAAAAAAGCTATTTTTCGAATTACTTAATAAAAAAGAAGTTAAGGTACAGTATGGTTTAATAAAGGGAGGCTCTGTTGATCCGTCAGTAACTTGGGAAAATGGAATGTTTGTTTTTGCACAAAAACCTGTAAAAAAAGGAGTTTCAATAATTCATGAACCTGTTTTAGCCATAGCTGTAACGACGGATCGTAAACCAAAAGTTTATGATCTATTCAGCAATATAGAGTCTGTAAATAGGGAAAAAAAAGCCGTAGATGGGGAAGAACGTGATGTTCTTGAAATTAAACAGATAAAAGCTGGGGAAACCATGACTTCATATATGTATGCCCCACAAAAAGAAACACTATTTGTTCTAAGGTATATATCCGCGTTAACTAAGTATCACAATGCGGTCAGTAACCTACTACCAAAAACTGATGAAGAATTGGAATCTCAACTGGCCTTAGAGAGCTGGAGTGGAGATAGAATAAAAAGTGAAATTGAACAGCTTGAACCTGAAGAGCAGGAAATTCTAACTGCACTTTACACGGGAATAAGTTCTCTTGAGCTCCCATCAATGATGGGTCTTGATGTAGATGAGGTTGAAGCAATACTGGAAAAATTAATTGATAAAGGATTACTTGACTTAATCAGGATACGAAAAGAAACTGAACTTACTGATAAAGGAAGGGCAATAACAAATTATATTATAACAAATTTCTAATGTATAAATTGATAAAATTAAAATATTATGAGTTAATATTGTAGTATATGAAATTGAGGTGAAGTAAAATGGTTGATGTAGTTAAAACATTAGTTGTTGATGATTCAGCGTTTATGAGAAATATATTAAAAAGAATTTTGGCTACCACCAACAAATACGTCGTAGTTGGGGAAGCTTCAAATGGTAAAGAGGCTATACAGAAAGCAGAGGAATTACAACCCGATTTAATAACAATGGATGTCGTAATGCCGGAAGTAGATGGGATAGCTGCAACGAAAGAAATAAAGGAGAAGTTCCCTAATATAAAAATAGTAATGTGTACATCCGTAGATCAAGAACAGAAAATGATTGAGGCAGTAAATGCCGGTGCTGATGGATATATTGTTAAGCCATTCCAAGCTCCAAAAATTATTGAGCAATTCAATAAATTATTCCCTTAATAAAAATATTTTTTTAGCAGAGGTTGTACCATGGGCGGTTTTTCACAGTTCTCATATAGGGCGTGGGAAGTATTATTAAAATACATAATTGATGATGTTACCAGCAGGGGAGAAATAATGGACGATTCCTATGAAAAATCGAAGTTTATACAAAACTTTAGTAAAGAAACCTTAAACAGTATTGAAGAAATTGGAAGATCTGCGGCTGAAAGAGCGGCTAGTTTTGTTGAAGACATGAGTGGAGATAAAATTGAGATTAAAGTTTTTAAAGTCGGTCTCGTAACCCCAAAAGATATAAAAGAAAGAATGGGTAACGATACCAAAGTATTTACCAAAATTAAATTTGATGGAATAATTAATGGTACGGGGGTTCTAGTTTTTTCAGAAGATTCTGCATTAAAATTATCTGATGCCATGCTTGCAGGAATGGGGATGGATGACGAATCAGATGATGGTGAGAAATTTAGTGAAATGAAAATATCTGCGATTAATGAAACATGTAATTTGCTAATTTCTGCTTATGTTGATACCTTCGCTAATTTTATGAAAACTTCGCTAAATATGCATCCGCCGTCTTTTGTTATAGGTTGTGGAAAAGAACTAATTGATGAGATATTCAAAAGTTATGATGTGAAAGATGACGATCTCGTTTTCACGTTTGAGTCAGAATTATTTTCCCATGGCATAGGGGCAGGTTTTGAAGTTTTAATTGTGATACATCATGATTCCATAACTACATTATTCAATGAATTGTAGGGCAATAATAATTTTTTATTTAAAACCTCGTATATGGAGATGGGTTTTATGAGTATTTTAGAATCAATGAAAAAAATAACTGATATCGGTCGTAAAGCTTCTGAAAATACTGCCGAAGCATTTAGTGGGTTAACTGGAGAAAATACTGAGGTTTATTTTTTGGGTACAAGGTTTGTACCAATTGAATACCTACCAGAGCAGTTTGGAGATGAGACTTGCAAAATAATTCGTATAGATTTTGATGGAGTGCTAGCTGGCGGAGCTCTAATGATACTACCTGAACAAGATTCTGTAAAACTTGAAAAGCTTCTCTTATTGGATATGATATGGGATAGTTTAGTATATAATCAAGAGTTACCGGATTACTCTGAAATGGAAGTCTCAGTTATTGGTGAAGTTGCAAACATAGTTGTAGCCGCATTTTTAAATGTTTTTGCAAATGCTTTAGGTGATGAAATTAACATAACAACACCAGAGTTTATTAGAGATAGCGGATATTCAGTAGTGGAGTCATTAGTCCTTGAAATGGCGGATGATTTAGAAGTTGCCCTTGTATTTGATGCTAAGATTGAAATTGTGGGCAGATTTCCAATAAACTGCAATATTTTGATTTTAATAAATCAGGAAACTCTCAAAAATCTTGATAAATTATAATTTTTTATTTTATTTTCCGGTGATTGAATGGATGAAAAGTATTTCGAAAGAATAAAAAGGGATATTAAAACAAAACTAAATATCCAGATAGATCAATATAAGGATGCATACATTAAAAGAAGGATCTCTGTTAGAATGAGGGCTTGCAAATGTAAAACATATAAAGAGTACTATGAATACTTGATTAAGAATAATCCGGATGAATATAAAAAATTGGAGAGTACTTTAACCGTAAATGTTACAGAGTTTTGGAGGGATAGAACAGTCTATGAGGAAATAAAGAAAATTCTTGAAAAAATGATATCAGATAGGACTACAAGATCAATAAGGATTTGGAGTGCAGGCTGTTCTTCAGGGGAAGAGCCTTATGGTATCGCGATAATAATAAATGAACTTCTTGAAAAGTATAATAGAAAATTTATGAGGGTCTCAATTACTGCTACAGACATAGATAGGGAAGTAATCGAGAAAGCCAGAAAGGGTATTTATATAGACAAGCAATTAAAAAATATAGATCCTCTTCTAATACCTAAATACTTTAATAAGTTGGATGACAATCAATACCAAATTAGATCCATAGTAAAAAAATATGTTAAGTTTAAACAGCATGATATGATAAAAGAACCACCAATAAGTAATATGGACATGATACTCTGTAGAAATGTAATCATATACTTCGATAAAGATATCCAGGAAAAATTATTTTTAAAGTTTTATGAGAGCCTTGTTGATGGAGGCTACCTAATTCTTGGAAAAACTGAAATGTTACATGGAAAAGCCAGAGATCTTTTCAAACCAGTAAACCATAGGGAAAGGATCTATCAAAAATAATATTATATAAAAAAATATATTTAATTCTCTTTTATTTTTAATATTTCGGAGATTTTTTTAACGTCATCGGATGCTGCAGCCAATCCATCAACAGCCTCATCAATTTCATCCATGATTCTATTCTGTTCTTCTGCACTTGCTGTTAATTCTTCAGCAGTTGCAGCAAACTCTTCAGATATTGAAGCAATATCTTGAACATTACTTAATGCCTGCTGTACGTTCTCTGAAGCTTGCTGTGAGTTTTCTTTAATAGCATTTATTTTTATCATTGCTTTATCTACACTTTCTTTAATTTCTATTAATGCATTGTTTACTTCATCTATTGCCACAACCCCTTTATCCACTTCATCCTTACCAGTTAATCCTAAATCGATTGTTCTATCGACCTTTTTATGTATTCCTGAAATGGTTTTGCTAATGTCATCCACAGATTTACCAATTTCCTCAGCCAGTGATTTAATTTCACTTGCAACAACTGCAAATCCTTTTCCAGCTTCTCCAGCTCTTGCAGCCTCAATAGAAGCGTTTAAAGCTAGCAATCCAGTTTGTTCAGCAATATCCTTAATTAAAACTGTAACTTCGTTGATTTTCTTGCTCTCGTCTCCGAGCTCTTGGATAGCTTTTCCTAAGTCGTCTATTACGTTGGTGATTCTCTGCATTGTGTCTATTGCATTTTCAACCTTCTGTACACCAGTTCTTGAGTTTTCTTCTATCTCTTCAGCTGAATTTACCGCATCAACTGCTGCATTGTAGACTTTTTCAGCGGCCTCTCCTGTGTCCTCCAAGTCCTGTGAAATGTCCTGTAGTTTATTAGCCTGATCTGTTGCAGCTGTTGCCACCTGTGAAGCTGCGTCTGCAACCTGATCTGAGGTTTCCTTTGCCCTTTCAATTTCTTCTTTAATATTTTTAATTTCCCTATTTAACGCGATCACTTGGAGTTTTAAATCTCCGGTCATCTTTGAAAGGTTGTCTAATGCCCTATTGATAGTTTTTTGAAGTTTATTGTGCCTTCTGTTTTCGTTAATTCTAACTGTAAGGTCTCCTTTTTCTAGCCTTTCCATAATTTCATTAAGTTCCTTAAATATAATGGCATTTTCTTTTCTGTACTCTTCAAACTGTTTTTCAGTTTCGCACAAATTTTCAATTCTTTTAATTAATTCTTCAGGGTTATTCTTTACTACATTAGCATCTATACCTACAATTACACATATTTTTTCAATTAAATCATTCTTATAGGGTTTAGATATTAAACCGCTTAAACTAATACCCATATTCTTCACCATTTAAATAATCTTTTCACTATTTTTAACTCTAACAAATACTTTACCATCCCTAAGTGTAAACCTAACAGTTCTACCAGATGTGCCGCCTAAATCTTCCCCTACAATCTTTATTTCATACTTTTTTAATTCCCTTTTAGCAGCGTTTATGTTCTTTGTTCCGATATCCATTGCGTTAGATTTGGATTTAAACATTTTCGCACCGCCTGCTAACTTTGCAACAAGTTTCTCAGGTCTTGCCCCAAGAATTACCATTTTGGCGATCATTGCTGGGATGGCAGTATTGGCATATTTTCCAGGAGTTTTAGTGTTCATATCTCTAGTCTCTGGAAGCATTATATGTGCCATACCTCCCACTCTTTTACCTGGGTCGTATAGCATAATAGCCACACAAGAACCCAATAGGGTCTCTAGAATTTCGGGACTTTTTGATACTTCAAACCCGCCCATTTTAACTTTCAGTACCATGTTATCTTCCTAGATATTGCTTAAATCCAATATAAGTGCTACTCGCCCGTCACCAAGTATTGTAGCCCCAGCAAGTCCATTAACATTCTTTAGGATACCCGTAAGTGGCTTAACTACTATTTCATCCCTGTCTATAACTTCATCAACGATAACTCCTACTTTCCCTTTGTTTCCTTCAACTACCACCACATATAGTTCCTCAAAGTCTGAGCTCGAATATTGGTTGAGGATATCTTTAAGCCAGAATACTGGTAATATGTGGTCTCGGTATATTATGGCCTCCTGTCCTTCTAAGTTCTTTATTTCGTCTTTTTGAATTGAAGCCACGTCTAAAACGCTTGTTAATGGTATTGCGTATATTTGGTCATGTAACTTGACCAACAATGCCAATATAATCGCCATTGTTAATGGCAGATGGAGTGTTATTTTTGTGCCCTTTCCCTTTTCAGACTGTATTGAGACACCGCCCCCTAAAGATTCAATCTTAGATTTAACAACATCCATCCCAACCCCTCTTCCAGAGACATCTGAGATCTTTTCAGCAGTACTAAATCCAGGTAAAAATATAAGATTTATAGCCTCATCGTCACTTAATTTTTCAGCTTCTTCTTCGGTTAAAATACCTTTTCTAACGGCACTTTTCCTTATTACATCAGGGTCAATACCCTTGCCATCGTCTTCAATTATTATGTTCACGTGATCTCTTTCTCTTGTAGCAGTTAATTTTAATGTACCTTTTCTAGGTTTTCCTAGTTTCTCTCTTACATCAGGGTATTCTATACCATGATCTAAAGAATTCCTGATTATGTGTGTGAGAGGTTCTGCAAGTTCATCCAGCATCGTTCTATCCAATTCAATTTCTGACCCTTCAATTATAAAATCAACTTCTTTTTTAAGAGCTCTTGCAGTATCTCTGACTGTTCTAGGGAATCTATTAAATACGAATGCAACTGGAATCATTCTCATGGCCATTACTTCTTCCTGAAGCTCGGTTGCAAGCATGTTAAGTCGATTAACTGCGTTGTGCAACTCTTTAAGATCGTATTTGTTTGCAATCTGGGTAAAATTAGCCCTGTTTATAACCAGCTCTCCCACTAGGTTCATAAGTTTATCCAGTTTTTCAATATTAACCCTAACCGTCTGTGTAGCTGGACTTGTTTTTTTGTTTTCTGCCTGCTGTGGTTTTTTTGTGTTAGAATTGTTGTCTGACTCTCTTTTATTAATGATCTTTGAATCTTTAGGAGGATTTATTATTATATCCTTTATTTCAGGTATTTTGAATATTGTTTCTTTTATATCGTCTATCTCTTTATCGGAGTTCAAATAAATGGTTACTTCATTAGTTTCAAGATTTCCTGCTTCAATAACTTCATTTGAAGGTTCTGTTTTAATCACTTTTCCTATATTTTTAAGTTCCTTTATTACCATATATGCCCTAACCGACTTCAAAGGACACTCTTCATCAATTATTATTTTTATTTTGTAAACCTCATCCTCGTTTAACCCGATAGATTCGGTTTTTTCAGGTTTTACTACTTCATTCTCTTTTGTTTCATTATTTTCAGGTTTCTTATCCTCTGATTCCGATTTTGTAGTTTCTTCAATTTCAAAATCAACCTCTATAGGGACCACTATAATATAATCCATCTCATATACTGTATCGAGTACTTTTTTTACATCATCCAGTTCTTTGCTGGATAGGAATATCGCATCTAATTCCTCATAGCTCTTTTCCTTAAGTTCTTCTTCACTAGGTATTGACTCTAAAAGTTTTCCAATTTCTTTTATTTTTGATAGAACCATTGCCAGCCTAACAGATTTTAATGCACAATCTTCCGAAGTTTTTGCCTTTACGTGATATAATTTATAATTTTGATCAACAACCATTTCTTTTATTTCCTCAGCACTTTCATCTAAATTAAATATTGAATGGTCCAATGTAATTTCGTATTCATCAACATCTTCTGAAGTTGGTTCTTGAGCCATTGCTAGGTCTATTTTATCGCTTAATTGGGATAAATCTATATCGATACTATTGCCATTTTCCTCAAAGGATTTAGCAATTCTCTCCATTGCCGTTAATGACTCTTTTAAAGTCTCTATTACTAAATTATTAGATGAAATACTTTGATCTAAAACAGATGATGATAATTTTTCAATTTTTTTCAACGTTTCGCTTAATTCTTTGTAACCTAATGCCTCTACAATAACATGTAGAGCTTCAGCTGATTTTTGTATTTGTTTTACAATCTCATCAAAGTTTTCAGGTTTTTCAACTTCTTCAGTAGCTTTTGGTTTACTAACTTTGATGGTGGTTTGTGGTTCTTTTAATGTTATTTTTACCTTTTTTTCAGTATTTGCAGGCGCTTCATCTTTTTCCATCCCATCCTCTTCTTGTGACTCTTCTGGATCGTTGGATTCATTAGACGGTTCCTTACGATCAAAATTTCCCGACAAATACTTCTCCTTTAAATTTTTTATCTCTTCAACAATATCGCTAACATCATCAATGGTTGTATCTTCACCATCCCCAATTTTACCAACCATAGTTTCAAGAGCATCAAGACACTTAAACAACATGTCCATAATTTCGGAAGTTACAGGTATTTTTCCAGATCTTATGTAATCTAAAATATCCTCCATATGGTGGGTAAGGGAAGATATATGATCAAATCCAAGGGTTCTTGCTGAGCCCTTTAAAGTATGTGCCGATCTAAAAATTAAATTGACAATTTCTAAATCATTTGGATTATTTTCTAACTCAACTAAGTTTTGATTCAAAGCTTGAAGATGTTCTTCAGCTTCTGCCATAAAAAGCTCCCTATATTGTTCCATATCATCCATTATTTCATCCCCCAATAAGTTTAATGAATTTTACAATATTTTCTGGTATCTTTGAAGGGGGTAATACTAATTCTATAGCGCCCATTTCAATTGCAGCTTTTGGCATGCCAAAAACAACACAAGTTTCTTCCTTCTGGGCTATTGTGTGACCTCCTCTATCCCTTATCTGCTTCATCCCATAAGCTCCATCTCTACCAATCCCGGTTAAAATAACACCAACAGTATTTTTGCCATATATTTTTGCTACGTGCTCTGCCGTAATATCTACCGTAGGTCTGGTTCCATGGACTTTTGGCATGTGATTGTCCAATTCAATATATACGTCATCACCCCTCTTCTTTAGAATCATTTGGTAATCCCCCGGAGCCACGTAAACATGTCCTGGTTTTACAAGTTCCCCATCTTGAGCTTCCTTAACATTTAGTTTAGAGCGGTCATTCATTCTTTCAGCAAACATTTTTGTGAACCCCTGAGGCATGTGTTGAACAACAAATATAGGTGGCATATCCTTGGGAAGCATGGCTATAATCTCTGAAACTACTGGGGGCCCACCTGTTGAGGAACCTATCATAACAGCCATTTTTTTCAATTTTTCAGGAGGTATATTTAATTCACCTACAAATTCAGATTCCACAGGCAAGGTTTTTTTATCCCCTAATTTTTCTACTTTTTCTGTGGTAGGCTCCCTTGCTATATGCTGTTTTTTCCTAACAACAGCTTTTGAAACCGATTTTACTTTATTTATTATTTCATTACCAATTTTTCTAATATCCAATGATATAGATCCTGATGGTTTTTCGATAAAGTCAACAGCACCATACTCCAATGCTTTAAATGTAGCTTCAGAACCTTTTCTTGTTAATGCAGATACCATCAAAATTGGAGTAGGTTTTATTTCCATTATTTTTTTTACGGCTTCAAGTCCATCCATCCTGGGCATTTCTACGTCCATTGTTACTACATTGGGACTCAATTTTTGAACTAGTTCGACAGCCTCTATTCCATCCTTTGCAGTACCTATCACTTCTATATCTTCATCTGAATTAAGTATGTCCGAAAGCACCTTTCTCATAAATGCCGAATCATCTGCGACCAATACACTTATCTTTCTCATAATATCCCTAACTTACTATGTCCGTTTATAACTCCTGAGGATTTACCAAATTCTTAATATTTAATATTATAATCAATCTATTGTTAATTTTTGCAATTCCTTCAATATACTCTCCGCTTATGTTCTTTCTCATTTCTCCCATGTCCTCTATCTGTTCTTTGGAAATTTGCATTACATCACTAACAGCGTCAACGAGGATACCCACAGGAACATTATCGATTTCTATTACCATAACCAACTTTTCATTTTCGTTATCCTCTTCGGTATCATATATATTCAACTTCTTTCTTAAATCAATAATAGGTGTTATTTCCCCCCTGATATTGGTAACTCCAATGATATAATCTGGAGTATTTGGTAAAGATGTAATATCTTGGACTTTTAAAACCTCTCTGACTTCATCCACCCTCAACCCATACTCATTTGAAGATAGTTTAAAAACAACTACTTTTGGTATTTCTTCCATAATTCCACCTCATATTATTGTGCAGTAAAATTGGGCCCAATACATTATTCCAATCATGCTAGTTTTCTCTTAATTTATCAAGGATATTATGAACTATAATGATACAGTGGTCGGCATGTAGTTCCAAAGGTGAAATAGAGACTTTTTCAGCTCCTATTTTTTCCAAGAATTCTTCGTCCTCTGAACCTATCCCCACATGATCCCCAAGTACAAAAACTATATCTTCATCTTTTCTTAGCTCAATATTTTCCATGGGTTTCCCGTTTATGTGTAAATAAAATATCCTTTTCCCTTCATTTTTCTTTTCTAAAATAATATCTCTAAACTCTTTTTTTGAATGGTATATTCCAGAAGTGCTTTCTTTCCAGAGTTCAGAACTTTCCTTTTCAAGGGCTTTTTTTATGAAAATTGCAATACTTCTTTCATCAGGACTAACTCTTTTCAATTCGTTACCTACAAATTTTAAAGCAACCGGAGGGTTGGGGTTACCATAATGAACAGAATAAAACACGGTATCCCTTCTCATATCATGAGAAAGAAAAAACGCACTATTTACGCATCTACAGACCAAGTCCAATCTGCCACAGCTTCCAGGAAGGTCTTTTAAATTTATATCCCCCGAAGTTATGGCTTTGTTAGCTTTTAGTATGAATTCTCTCAACATTTCACCATCATGAGCTCTTGAGGATTAAAATTAAGGGACTATTCAGAGAGTCCCAATACATCAAATGTGTTGTATATGCCTTCTTTTTTCTCTGAAATAAATCTAACTGCAAGAATAACTCCATTTACAAAAGCCTGCCTACTACTTGCTTTGTGGGTTAGTTCTAATCTTTCTCCATCTCCTGCAAATATAACGGTGTGGTCTCCTACGACATCTCCTCCCCTCAAAGCATGAATACATATTTCTTCTTTTGATCTTTCTCCAACAAGACCTTCCCTTCCAAAAATAAGCTTTGAGTCTCTGTTTAAGTTATTTTGGATTATTTCAGCAGCCCTTAGTGCAGTACCACTGGGAGCATCTTTTTTAAATTTATGGTGCATTTCAACTATTTCGATATCGTAATCTCCTAATTTTTTAGCTAAGAACTCCAAAGTCTTAAAGAATATATTTACTCCGATTGCATAATTTTGTGAAATTGTTGCAGCTATTTTATTCTCTTTAATGGCATTTTCAATTTCCTTTTTCTGTTCTTCTGTAAATCCTGTAGTTCCTATAACTAAATTAACTCCATTTCTTGCAGCTATTTTTGCAGTTTCAACACAAGGGGCAGGAGCTGTAAAATCAACTAAAACATCTGGTTTAGATTCTTTGATTACGTTTTCTAAATTATCGGAAGTTTCCAATGGAACGTTTATTTTACCAATTCCGATAAGTTCTCCAATGTCTTCTCCTTTTTTAGGATGATTTGGTATGTCTATTGCAGCAACAACTTCCATACCTTCGTTTTCACAGATTGTTTTTATTATATTACTTCCCATTCTTCCTAAAGCTCCTGTAACGGCAACTCTTATCATTAAATCACCTTTAAGCTTCTATATCGGTTTCGATCTTATTAACGTAATTGTCAAGTTTATTGTTGAGATTATCTACCATATCCACGGCTTTATCCATTTTTTCAGGATTAAGATTCCTTAAAATATCTTTTATTTCTTCAAGTCTCTCATATATTTCTCTTATGAGTTTTATAATATCTGAAACTTTAATATCGCCATTTTCAAGTAGTTTTATAGTTTTTTCAGATACAACATCCATTTTTGTCAGTAGCTTGTCAATTTCTACCAATACATCGTCTAACTTGGATGAGTAATCCTGGTTTCTTTCTATAAGGATATTTAATTTATCCAATAGTAGGTTCATAGTTTCTGATATATTATCGTTGTTATTGGTTTCCAAAAGTTGATCAACCTTATTTAAAATCTGGTTTAAGGTATCATTTGAAACATGTTCTTTTTCAGAATCCAGTTTTTCCAATATTTGATTTAATAGATTTTCAATGTCTGAATTGGAATTACTGGTGATCATATCGATTATTTTATCTAATTTTTCATTAATTTCATCTAATTTACTACATTCAACAATATCCTCTTCCTTTTGAGTATCTTCTTGGGTATTATTCAATAAATCGCAGTTTTCTTTAGAGCTTATTGCAATTTTTATTTTATCATATATCTTTTCCATGGCTTTTCTTAGATTTTCGGCCTTCTTATTTAAATCATCATCTTCTGAAACTTCCCCAACATCTTTCATAGGCATATTATCAATATCCTGATCTGAAGAGTTGGCTGTTTCTACCTTCTTTTCCATCTTACTTCTTATTAGTTGAAGCTTTTCTGAAAGATCCATGTTATCTGCCACCGTTTATATATTATAATTATATATTTTTAATCTAAAATATATTGTTTTTGTGTAGGTAGTTATGTTTATTGAATTATTTTTCATGATGGTGGTTATTACTTGCCGATTTTCTGGCCCGTTTTTCTCTGGTCATCGGTATTCTAACAATATTCCCACAGTTTAAACACGTGATTACTATATGCGGATATCTTTTACTTTTAATCCTAACCCGTGCGTTTTTACCAAAGATTAAAAAAGCATGACATCTTTTGCATATTCTTATTTTCCATTTTTTGGGAAATGGCATTCTCATTTTCATGGCAATCTTTCTACTAAGCTTTACATATTTTTCCGCCCTATCCCATCTATTTCTTTTAGCCTCTTCTTCTGCAAAATTCATAAGTGCATCTATTCTTTCAAGGGCTATCTTTTTTGATTTTTCCAAAAATTTTCTTTTTAACTTCATTTTCTCCCAACTTAACTGATAGTTATAAATATAATTCACTTCTTTAGTTATTATATATCGTACTATATCGTACTTTTTTATTTATTTAAATCTAAATTGTTATGTGGCATACTATGAATAGGTGGGATTATGGAAAACGATGAATTAAAAGTAATTTATGAAACTTATGAGAAAATAAAGAGTATGAAAATTAGGGGGGCAGGTAGGATAGGGAGGGCCGCTGCAAGAGCTCTAAAGGAATATGCCTACAAAATCATGGACTTAAAAGAAGAAGATTTTAAAGATAAAATGACCAAAGCAGGGGATATACTGATTTCTGCAAGACCAACTGCAGTTTCATTACCAAATGCTGTAAAATTCGTTTTAAATGGATTAAACGAAGAGGATATGAAATCTTCAGTAGTTAAAAAAGCCGATGAATTTATAGAATCTTCTTCAAATGCCATAAAAAAAATAGGTGAAATAGGTTCAAATAGAATAAAGGATGAATACACGATATTAACTCACTGTAACTCAGAAGCTGCAATTGAGGTAATAAAAGCAGCCCATAAAAAAGGGAAAAAAATTAAAGTATTCTGCACCGAGACCAGGCCAAGAAATCAAGGATACTTAACTGCAAAAGCTCTTGCAGATGAAGGTATTGATGTTACGTTGATAGTAGATAGTGCAGTTAGATACTTCATAAGAGAGGTTAATTTGGTAGTGGTGGGGGCAGATGCAATAACTGCTAATGGATGTCTTGTTAATAAGGTAGGTACATCACAAATAGCCTTGGCTGCCCATGAGGCTAGAGTTCCATTTCTAACTGCTGCAGAAACATATAAATTTCATCCAAATACTATTGTAGGTGAGTTAATAGAAATAGAGAATAGAGATCCAAACGAAATACATACCTTTGAAGATGAGTACAAAGATAAAATCAAACTTATAAACCCTGCTTTTGATGTCACGCCATCCCAATATATTGACGGAATAATCACAGAAGTAGGGTTAATTCCTCCACAAGGTTCTTGGTATATTATTGAAAAATACTTTGGCTGGCTCGATAAATATCCTGAGATTAAATGAGAACATTTTTATAAATATACCAACATTTAAGATTGAGATAAAAGAATGACTAAAATAACACAACAAAATATACTTTGGTGAAACTGTGAGCAAAGTTAAGGATATAAATCTTGCTCCTGAAGGGGACTTAAAAATGGATTGGGCAGAAAAACACATGCCCGTTTTAGGTTTGATAAGGGAAGAATTCAAAGCAGAAAAACCATTTAAAGGTTTAACAATAGGTATGGCATTACATTTAGAGGCTAAAACAGCAATTTTGGCTGAAACCTTAAAAGATGGTGGAGCTAAAATCGCGATTACAGGATGTAACCCACTCTCTACACAAGATGATGTTGCCGCAGCATGTGTAAAAAGAGGTATGAACGTCTACGCTTGGAGAGGAGAAACCGACGAAGAGTACTATGAAAATTTAAACAAAGTACTTGACTATAATCCAGATATAGTTATAGACGATGGTGCAGACCTTATATTCTTAATTCACACAGAAAGAACAGAGCTCCTAGACAACATAATGGGAGGATGTGAAGAAACTACAACAGGAATTATAAGATTAAAGGCAATGGCTGAAGAAGGGGCTTTAAAGTTCCCAGTAGTTAATGTTAACGATGCCTATACAAAACACCTATTCGACAACAGATACGGTACAGGTCAGAGTGCAATTGATGGAATAATAAGAACTACAAACCTACTTATAGCAGGTAAAAATGTCGTAGTTGCAGGTTACGGCTGGTGCGGTAGAGGAGTCGCAATGAGAGCATCTGGAATGGGTGCAAATGTTATAGTTACAGAAGTTGACGCTGTAAGGGCCTTAGAAGCTAAAATGGACGGTTTTAGAGTAATGAAAATGGAAGAAGCTGCTAAAATTGGAGACATATTCATAACAACCACAGGATGTAAGGATATCCTTAGAATGGAACACTTTTTACTTATGAAAGATGGGGCTGTTCTTGCAAATGCAGGCCACTTTGACAACGAAATAAATAAGAATGATTTAAGAGAGCTCTCAAAATCTGTAAGAACCGTTAGATTCAATATAGAAGAGTACGACTTTGGAGATAAGAAAGTATTCCTACTTGGAGAAGGAAGACTGGTAAACCTGGCTTGTGCAGATGGTCACCCATGTGAAGTTATGGACATGAGCTTTGCAAACCAGGCATTAAGTGCTAGATTCATTAAGGAAAACCATGAAAAACTTGAAAACAACGTTTACAGCATACCTTATGAACAGGATTTAAGAATAGCATCTTTGAAACTTAAATCAATGGATGTTGAAATAGATGAACTAACTCCTGAACAAAGAAAGTATTTAAGCGACTGGAGAGAAGGAACTTAAGAAAGAAAAATAAAGTAAAATAGTAAGATAAATAAAATACGACAGCGGTAAAATAATTATAATTAAAATTTAACCAATACTTTTTTATTTATTATATTTATTCATTTGAACAAAACTCGAAGAGTTTTGTAGCCCTCCACTTCGCTCCAATTAAATAAAATCACTTCGTGATTTTATAGCTCTTCCCGTTAAGGGTTTTGAAAATCTATGATTTCGCTTATGAAGTAAGCGAGTAACAAAAACCGAAGGTTTTTGTCTAATTCATAACGCTCACTTCATGAGCTCCGATTTAACTAATTTATTATAAATTTAAACAGTGATTAAAATGGAACGTCCTGTTATATGCACAATAAAAGAAGTAATCGAAGAAAGTCCAAGTGTAAAAACTTTTTTAGTTGATAAAGAATTTGATTTCAAACCTGGTCAGTTTGCCATGGTGTGGATTCCTGGTGTGGATGAGAAGCCTTTTGGTTTTTCCACTAAAACTGGTTTTAGCGTTGCCAAAGTAGGAGAATTCACAGAAAAAATGCATTCATTAAAAGAAGGAGATTCAATAGGTGTTAGAGGACCTTATGGAAGTTATTTCGAACCTTTTGGTGACAAGGTATTGGCAATAGCAGGGGGAATCGGTGGAGCTCCGATAATAAGTGCAGTGGAAGAATTTTCAAAAATGAATATCGATGTAACGGCAATAGTTGGAGCAAGGACTAAGGAAGAGCTCCTGTTTTTGGATAGATTTGAAAAATCTGGAAATGTTTTCCCATGTACCGATGATTGTAGTTTTGGTTTTCCAGGATTTACGACTGAAAAAATGAAAGAGCTCTTAAATGAAGAAAAATTCGATTTGATAATAACCTGCGGTCCTGAAATAATGATGAAGAAGGTTGTAGAAATCGCAAAAGACCATAAAATTCCTGTTCAAGTCTCAATGGAGAGATATATGAAATGTGGAATTGGAATATGTGGTCAGTGCTGTGTTGATGATCAAGGACTCTGTGTTTGTAAGGATGGTCCAGTATTCTGGGGAGAAAAACTAAAGTTCATAACTGAATTTGGATGCTATAAAAGGGATGCCAGTGGTAAGATTATCAGGTAATTATAAATAGAAATTTGATTCCAATAGCAATATTGTAGTAAATTTTAACTACTAAGGGGGAGGGGGTTAGTATACATATTTCTGAATTACACATTGAAAATTACAGGTCAATTAAAAGCCTTAAATTAAATTTTGAAAAAGGAAGAAATGTCATTGTTGGTAAAAACAATTCGGGGAAAAGCAATATTATAAAAGCGATAGATATTGTTCTTGGTGAAAAAACTCCACATTATGAGGCTTATGAAAATATAACTAAAAATGACTTTTTTGGAGGGGTTGATGAAAGCCAAACTATTATTATAAAATGTATTTTAGAACGGGGCGAAGATGAAGAATTAGACTTACCAGATGCAAAAGGTTGTTTCTACAAACGTAAATCTTATGATAATAATTATTATAAAATAAATATTGAAAATAATGAAGAATTTGAAAATTCTTATGATGTAGTGGGTTATGAATATGAAATTGAACAGCAGGGATATGGATACAAATCATGGATTGGGAATTGTAACTATAACAATATAACAAAATATGACTCAGAATTTGAAAATGTTGATAAATTCGCATTTATATTCATTGCCAAATATATAAAGAATGAAGAAGGAGAACATATAAAAAAAAATTTACTATTTTTATATCGGGAAAAAGATGATACTGCATGGACTGTTGGATTTGCAGGGAATAAATTAAGAAGTCATTTAATCCAAAGTGCAATAATTCCAGCATTTAGGGACCCAAAAGACCAATTAAGGGCATACAATTATACGTGGTTTGGAAAATTATTAAAACACCACTTTAATAGCGTTAATGACGAATATAAAACTAAACTATACAAGGCTTTCAATAATGTTGAGGAAATTTCAAATGAGATATATAAAGATGTTAATAAAAAAATTATTGATAGTGGTGTTAAAGTAGCATTCCCCAATACAGAACTCTCAATACAATATATTCCCAATTCAAAAGACCATAATATTTATAAAAATGCTATGATTTACATTGACGATGGATTTAGAAGCGAATTGAAAGAAAAAGGAGCAGGAATTCAAAGTGCTGTTGTAATCGGGTTATTCAATTATTATATTCAAAATATAGCCCATAACAGTAGTTCTTTATTGGCTATTGAAGAACCAGAATTATATTTGCATCCGCAAGGTAGAATGGTAATTTCATGTAAATTAGATGAGTTTGTTGAATGTGGGGAAAATAAAAACAACCACCAGGTTGTTATTGCAACACATTCAATCGAATTTATTTCAAATCTTGATATAAATACCAATTTAATTCTTGTCAAAAAAGACAATGGAGGAACCACTGTAAAAAATATGGAATTTAATACTCCGAAGGATAGACAGATATTAATTAAAAAACAGAATGCTGAAATGTTCTTTGCAGATGCTGTTATTCTTGTTGAAGGAGCAGATAAATACATATTAGAAGAAATGGCAAAAGAATTTGGAAAAACCATATTATAAAAGTTGATGATGAGATTAAAGAATTAGGGAAAAATTGGCTAAATGAGTATAATGTATCCATTATATCGTGCGGAGGAAAACATGAATTTATCAAATATGCAAATATTTTAAATAAAGTTGATATTCCATATTATATAATGGCTGATTTTGACTATTTAAAAGAAGGCGTTGGAAAATGTATTCGCGAGTTAAGGCATGATAAATTGGAAAATGAATTAAACCGATTAAAACAGGAAATTTCAAAAAATACTCCCAGATATAAAAAAATAGATGATATAACGGAGGGTTGTATAAATATTGAAACCCGTAAATACCTGCATAAATTAAAATGTGAAAACATATTCATACTTACTGGTGAATTAGAAGATTTTTATATTAAAACACCAAAATTTAAAAAAGAAGCAGGGGTTATTGAAACCATAGGGAAATCTATGGAAGAAAATAAACCAATAACTGAATATGTTGACCATGAAGAATTTTATGAATTATTTAAATTATTTATTAAAAAGTGCTTGAATATTGAACTTATGGAATATCGGGAGTTTAGAGCGTAATATTATGGAAGCCATAAATGACATATAATTAATAACCTTAATTATGATAAGTTATATTCAATAAAATAAACTGCAAATTATGACAAATAAACTTGGAAAAACAATTAATGGGTAAATATATCTTATTTGGTCAGTATGGAAAAGTTAAAAAATATAAAATAAAAATAGTTATGTAGATGTAAACGGTGAGAAAAACTAAAGTTCATAACTGAATTTGGATGCTATAAAAGAGATGCCAGTGGTGCCATTATAAGATAGAAAAAAATAAAAATATTTATGACCATATCTAATTTAAAAAATATATTTTTTATAAAAACAGTAGAATTAAGTGAGGAAATATGTGTTCTATAAGTGGAATAATAGTTAAAGACGAAGATGATCCAAGTAGTCATCGGAGTAACAAAGTCAAAGATTCTCAATTTTCTAATGGATTCAAAAGTGAGGATCTCTCAAGATATTTAATTGAAACAATGAAAATTTTAAAGCATAGAGGACCAGACTATTCTGGAATGTTATTTGATGATGAGGTATACTATTTTGAAGATTTTGAAGATTTAGACTTAAGTGCTGAAGGCCATCCTAGAATGGGATTCGGGCACAATAGGCTGGCCATAGTAGGTAGTGCAGTTCAGCCAATCCCTAACGAAGATGAAAGCATCTGGGTAATCTGTAACGGAGAAATTTATAACTATCTTGAATTAAGAGAGGATTTATCAAGGACCCATGAGTTTAAAACCGATACAGATACAGAGGTTATAGTCCATGCATATGAGGAAGAAATGCTGAACGAGCTCGATGGGGATTATGCCTATGCACTGTACGATAAAGAGGATAATGTAGTAATTTTAAGAAGGGATTTAATTGGTGTAAAACCGCTTTTTTACATTGACAGAAAAAATTACTTTGCATTTGCTTCTGAAAAGAAGGCCCTTTGGTATTTATTGATGGAAATTGACGGCATGTCTTTTGAAGAAGCTTTTGAATACCCAATATCCAGGTTGAATCCAAATAGCCAGCTCATCTACGAGTTAGATGATAATAGATGGTATATTGAGGAAGATCTTGAAAAAATTAAGACAAACTATCTGGAAAACAGAGATTACAACAACTGTAAAGAAGAATTGGAAAATGTAATCCATGATTCAATTTTAAAGAGAACGCGAGGATTGGATAAAGTAGGTATAATTTATTCAGGTGGAGTTGACAGCACTTTAGTGGCAAAGATGGCTTCAGAAAATTGTGAGGTCATACTGTACTCAGTGGGTGTTGAGGAATCTGAAGATTTAAAGTACGCTGAAAGAGCTGCAAAGGACATGGGCTTAAAATTTAGAAAAAAGATACTAACTGGTGAAGACTTCGAAAAATATCTGGTAAATGTGGCACATGCCATAGATGAAATAGATGTTATGAAGTTAGGTGTGGGTATTCCAATATACGTAGCATCTGAAATGGCTAAAGAAGATGGAATAAAAGTTGTTTTATCTGGACAGGGTGCAGATGAGTTATTTGCAGGTTACAATAGGTATAAAAGAATACTTCATGAAAAAGGCGAGGAAGAATTAAAAAAATCTATCTACGAAGATGTCATGAATATATACAAGGTAAATCTCGAGAGGGACGACCACTGTACAATGGCAAATGGTGTAGAGCTCAGAGTTCCATTTTTGGATAAAAACGTTATTGAGGTAGGACTTTCCATACCCACTGGGCATAAATTAAATGAGAGCTCTGAATTTAGAAAAAAGATATTGAGGGATATCGCATCAAAGTATATTCCAGATTACATAGCCTATCGACCAAAAAAAGCTGCCCAGTATGGAAGTGGCAGTGAAAAAATGATATATGCAGTTGCAAGAAAATATGGTTACTCAAAAAAGAAAATAAATGAATTCTTTGAAAGTGTTTTAATAGAAAGGATAAAAGTGAATAAATTATAATTTCTTTTTTTATTTTTTGCTGCAAGTAGTGATGGAATTTCTTTGAAATTTCATAGGATTTCCTCACTTCGTTCGGAAATGGATGTGTCCTCCAGACCCAACCTTTAGAAAAGGTTGGATCCAAATAAAATAATGTTTTTCAAACTTATTCTTTTTTTAACATCCTTTTAACTTATGTTTCCATCCTTGTTTTAATGGATGAGTCTTTCAGACACATTCAAAGAATGTTCTTAGAAGTTAATGGGTTTCCATCCTTGTTTTAATGGATGAGTCTTTCAGACGATGCATACGATGAATATTATCAAACACATAAGAAAAGTTTCCATCCTTGTTTTAATGGATGAGTCTTTCAGACACAAACAGATTTATTGGCCGACGATTGGTGTAGTTTCCATCCTTGTTTTAATGGATGAGTCTTTCAGACTATCCGACTAATAAATAACGGGCTCGAATTTCTTTTGTTTCCATCCTTGTTTTAATGGATGAGTCTTTCAGACATTTAAATAACATCATAGTTTATATTTAGCTCTTCGTTTCCATCCTTGTTTTAATGGATGAGTCTTTCAGACATAGTTTTTAGATATTTCTTTAACTCTATACCTTCTCAGTTTCCATCCTTGTTTTAATGGATGAGTCTTTCAGACAAGAAAAACAAGAGTATATTTTGAGTATGTTAGTTTCCATCCTTGTTTTAATGGATGAGTCTTTCAGACACATATCAAAAACACGCAAAGGAGAAATATAAAAGTTTCCATCCTTGTTTTAATGGATGAGTCTTTCAGACATGGCATTAAAATAAGAAAGCAGTACTATTTAACATGTTTCCATCCTTGTTTTAATGGATGAGTCTTTCAGACTTTTCATATCCTGCTTTTGCCAATTTTATTAAGTTTCCATCCTTGTTTTAATGGATGAGTCTTTCAGACTCATAATCTAATTTTATTATTCTGCTTTCCATCCGTTTCCATCCTTGTTTTAATGGATGAGTCTTTCAGACCAGTTCTTTTTCTGCGTCTTTTTTCCAATTGCTGTTTCCATCCTTGTTTTAATGGATGAGTCTTTCAGACATAACAATAATCCCGTTAAGAACTCTTGAGGAGAGTTTCCATCCTTGTTTTAATGGATGAGTCTTTCAGACAAGAAAACGAATTTATCCAACACGCAGTTTAGTTTCCATCCTTGTTTTAATGGATGAGTCTTTCAGACAATATCAGCGATGAGTGGATCATCGCTGATATCTTAGAGTTTCCATCCTTGTTTTAATGGATGAGTCTTTCAGACATTATTTATATTTTTTAAAATCAGACCATTTGTCGTTTCCATCCTTGTTTTAATGGATGAGTCTTTCAGACATGAAGAGGTATTTTGGGAGGTGCTTAGGGAGATGTTTCCATCCTTGTTTTAATGGATGAGTCTTTCAGACGGAGGTGCTTAGGGAGATTAAAAAAATCTCCCCAAAGTTTCCATCCTTGTTTTAATGGATGAGTCTTTCAGACGAGATAGCACAACCACACCATTATACAATTGTATAATACAGTTTCCATCCTTGTTTTAATGGATGAGTCTTTCAGACAAAGATAGTTATTTATTAATTATTTATATTTTTGTTTCCATCCTTGTTTTAATGGATGAGTCTTTCAGACACACTCAAAGCACCACTTATTTAAATGCAAAAAGTTTCCATCCTTGTTTTAATGGATGAGTCTTTCAGACGTCAATAATTAGTATGTTTTTTATATTTTTCTCGTTTCCATCCTTGTTTTAATGGATGAGTCTTTCAGACAGTGTAGGGGTCTGGATTGTAGGTAGAATAGGCTAGTTTCCATCCTTGTTTTAATGGATGAGTCTTTCAGACAAGATTCCAATTCTAATGGGCTTATCAAATTTGTTTCCATCCTTGTTTTAATGGATGAGTCTTTCAGACGGGATTTTATGTGAATTTTAAGGGGTTCGTTGAATAATGTTTCCATCCTTGTTTTAATGGATGAGTCTTTCAGACCGCGATGATCCACTCATCGCTGATATTAAATCTAAGTTTCCATCCTTGTTTTAATGGATGAGTCTTTCAGACGAGTAGCAATAGATACCAACACAACAACACCCGGGTTTCCATCCTTGTTTTAATGGATGAGTCTTTCAGACCTTATATTTGTATGATTTATTTGATCGTAATAAGTTTCCATCCTTGTTTTAATGGATGAGTCTTTCAGACATTAGTTTTGGTTCTTCTTTTGATGATGTTATTTGTTTCCATCCTTGTTTTAATGGATGAGTCTTTCAGACTAGTTTTTATTTACTTCCCCTGTTGATTGAAATTGTTTCCATCCTTGTTTTAATGGATGAGTCTTTCAGACGCGGAGACTCAATTTAAGAAAATGAAGGAAGTATGTTTCCATCCTTGTTTTAATGGATGAGTCTTTCAGACCCTATAAGATTACGAGCAACAGAACAAGGACTATGTTTCCATCCTTGTTTTAATGGATGAGTCTTTCAGACAATTAATTATGAACTCGTTATATGGGAAATTCGGGGTTTCCATCCTTGTTTTAATGGATGAGTCTTTCAGACATGGATGAGTCTTTCAGATAAAATAAAAACACGGTTTCCATCCTTGTTTTAATGGATGAGTCTTTCAGACTCTATATTTTAGATACACAGAACATGTAGAAAAAGAATGTTTCCATCCTTGTTTTAATGGATGAGTCTTTCAGACACCTTCTAATTTTCCTAACATCAACTTATCACGTTTCCATCCTTGTTTTAATGGATGAGTCTTTCAGACATGACATCAATGCCTAAAAAATCATTCTTAGCAGGTTTCCATCCTTGTTTTAATGGATGAGTCTTTCAGACTGGCTCTATCTGATTTAGGGCTTCCCATAATTATGTTTCCATCCTTGTTTTAATGGATGAGTCTTTCAGACTTTTTACCTGAATGTTTAACTCGTCCCCTTCAAGTTTCCATCCTTGTTTTAATGGATGAGTCTTTCAGACAACTTTTTACCAAATGCTTTGGAAACCTTTTTGTTTCCATCCTTGTTTTAATGGATGAGTCTTTCAGACTGTCTTATTAGGTTGTGTATTTCTACAACCTCATGTTTCCATCCTTGTTTTAATGGATGAGTCTTTCAGACACCTCCAATGGATCTCCAACTCCAGATTTACAGTTTCCATCCTTGTTTTAATGGATGAGTCTTTCAGACTTTGTATGGATCAGTTGTTCCAAACTCATCTAAGTTTCCATCCTTGTTTTAATGGATGAGTCTTTCAGACCTCTTTTAGGTAGGGTGTAATGTCAATAGATTCTTTGTTTCCATCCTTGTTTTAATGGATGAGTCTTTCAGACGAGTCATTACCTTTTTATGAGCACGATTTTGGAGCAGGTTTCCATCCTTGTTTTAATGGATGAGTCTTTCAGACAATGAAGAGGTATTTATGAAAATAATTGGGGAGATGGTTTCCATCCTTGTTTTAATGGATGAGTCTTTCAGACCTAATATTGCTTCTTTTCTGGCTATATTTTGAATGTTTCCATCCTTGTTTTAATGGATGAGTCTTTCAGACCCATTTCTAGATGGATGGTCTTCAATTAACACGGGTTTCCATCCTTGTTTTAATGGATGAGTCTTTCAGACATTATTTTTTTTTAAACCTTTTTAGGTGATATGTTTCCATCCTTGTTTTAATGGATGAGTCTTTCAGACACTATATATACTTTTCGGTTCTCAATTAAAATTGTTTCCATCCTTGTTTTAATGGATGAGTCTTTCAGACAATAAAAAAATAAAAAAGGTGAAAAAATGGAAAGTTTCCATCCTTGTTTTAATGGATGAGTCTTTCAGACACAAATAGTTAGTATAGTTAAGGATTCAATAGTGTGTTTCCATCCTTGTTTTAATGGATGAGTCTTTCAGACTAGATTTCTGGGGAAAAGTCCAAATTGATGGGTTTCCATCCTTGTTTTAATGGATGAGTCTTTCAGACTATACTCCTATTGTTAATGCTGGAAATTACATGCGTTTCCATCCTTGTTTTAATGGATGAGTCTTTCAGACCCCTATACTTTTCATCTTTTTTTATTGTTTTACTAGTTTATATGCCTTTCTATTTTGAAGTGATTTTTCTTACTGGTTGATTATCAAATAGTATTTAAAAGCAAGAAAGGTTGTGTATCATGATTATAAATACTAAACACAACAGTAGGAGAAAAGAAGCGTTATCCAACCTTATTTTATATTATTTAAACTCATTAATCCTTAAAACATATAGAATAACCTTAAAATACCAACATATATAAAAAATAAAGAATCTCCATCGAAAAAAACAGTAATACTTTTTTGCATTTTTCTATGAACAATTTCACCAGGGGAGTATATAAAAGCAAGAAAGCAAAATTAGAAAAATTAATATGTTATATTAAATAATTTATTTACCAACCAATATCTATTAATTCTCCTTCCAACCCTTTTTAAAAAAGTGTTGGATCCCAAAAATCTGATACCTATTCACTTCGTGAATAGGTATATTTTCTATTTACCAACCAATATCTATTAGTTCCCCCTCGTAAATAATAACTGCATTTCCTTTCATATAAACGCCGTCTTCTTTTATTTCGATTTCTAAATCTCCACCATCTAAGTGTGCAAGAACTTTATTTTCTGTTTTACCTAGTTTATGTGCAATTATAACTGAGCTCGTGGTTCCAGTACCGCAAGCTGTTGTGTATCCTGCACCTCTTTCCCAAGTGAGTATTTTAATTTCATTAGGGTTTAAAACTTCTATAAAGTGAACATTTATTCTTTCCGGGAATACTTCATGGTTTTCTATTTCTTTACCAATAATATCCAAGTTTTCTCTTGCAAAATCCATAGTAATATCGTTATCTTCTACAAATATCACAGCATGTGGGTTTCCAACATTTACTACGCTTAGTTTTACTTCTTTTAATAGGTCGTTTTTCAACTTTACAGTTTCATTTAAAAATACATCTTCTTCTGATTTTCCTTCTATTTTCATTGGAATGTCCTTTAGCTGGAACTTTGGAGCTCCCATATAAACTCTTACTTTTTTTACAATGTCGTCCTCTATTTCCATTTCTGAAATTCTTAGTCCTCCTTTAGTTTCTACTTTTAAAGGATTCTTTTTTAGTACTCTTTCATAGACATATTTTGAAAAGCATCTTATACCGTTCCCACACATTTCTGCTTCGCTACCGTCGCTGTTGAATATTCTAAATCTAATGTCGTACTCATTATCTGTAGGTTTTTGAACAAATATAACTCCATCGGCACCTATTGAGAATCCTCTTTTACATATCTTTCTTGAAAACTCTTCTTTATCTTCTTCTTTTATTATCTCGCCATCAAATTCATTTATTACAATGTAATCGTTTCCAAGACCGTGCATTTTAACAAATTTCATAATTTCACTCCCATTTAAATTATTAAAAAAACGATTTTCACAAAATAAAATCTTTAAAAATATAAAAAAATAGTCTGTACTCATTCTATAATATTCGGTATTATTTTAATATTATCTTATTATTTTTGATTCATCAATTACAACAACATCTTTCACTGAGGTAACTGCCCTATAAGGCAATAATGCATAATTTCCTTCTGAAGGGAGGATTGGACTCTGATCTGAAAGTTCCACGCTTAATGAAATAAGTCTTCCAGTTTTTTCGTCAATTACAATATCATCTACGTTTCCAATAATACTCCCCAAATTTCCTACAATTGATCTCCCACGTAATGCCTTAAATGATGTTTTCACTACAACCACCTTTAGAAATTAAGCTTTCAACGAGCTCTTTATCACCCTGCGTATTAACATTTATAATGAGCTCGTCAATAATATATATTTCTTCCCTTTGTTCCCCGTATATAGGACTCAATACGTTAATTCCTGCTGGAATATATCCATCTATCTCTATCGAGGGTGTGCCCAAGTACTTTTCTCTTTTAATTGCTACGCAAAGGGACTCAATATTATCATATTTAATACTCAAATAATGATTTATAATGTTATTAATAGTTTTCGGTTTAATAGTGGGTATATCACATGATAAAACCAAAAATGGGCCTGAAAAATATTTTATACACTCGTTTAAGTCATCAATGTAGTTTTTTCCAGAGGTTTCTATTATTTTTATCCTTTCTCCATCTAGCGCATATTTTTCTCTTATATGATGTTCAGTTTTTCGAGTGTTTTTTGACACTGCAATATATATTGTTCCAACTTTGGATTTTAAGAGTGTTTCAATGACGTAATCTATCATTGGTTTTCCTTTTATCTCTAAAAGAGGTTTTTCAATGTTTAGTCCCAATCTAGTACCTTTTCCACCGGCCATTATTAGACCATCCATGGAGCCCGTCATTTTTTCACATCTTTTTTGATCAGATGTTTATATATATTCTCAAATAAATATTATTATATATTAAATAGTGATGTATCGACTATATTATCATACCTATTAAAATGAGGGGATATTGTGAAATATATTACTAAAAAAGAGATAGAGCTTAAAAATCCCTTAGTAGTTGGGGGATTTCCTGGTGTAGGGCTCATTGGAAGCATAGCAGCGTACCATATTATAAAAAACTTAAATTTGGATTTTTTGGGATATTTTGATTCTCCAGATATTCCCCCAATTATGACTGTGGAGGAGGGAATTATATATCCACCTATAAGAGTTTATGGGAACGAAAATTTGGTAGTGATTTATTCTGATATAATAGTTTCACCAGATTTGGTATATCCTTTAACAGAAAAGATAATGGAATATATAGTTGATTTGGATCCTAAAATGATTATTACTTTAGAAGGTTTGGCATCCATGAAATCAGAAGGTATTTATGCAATTTCTTCTTCAAATGAAGTTTTAGAGCTCGTTGAAAAGGAAGAAATTCCAATTTTAAAGCTTGGAATGGTTGGAGGTATTGCAGGAACATTAATCATAAAAAGTGAGGATAAAAATCTGCCCTCCATGTGTTTAATGGCAGAGACTGTTGGATTAAGGCCTGATCCAAGGGGGGCATCCAATATTATCGAAGTATTAAATAAACTATACGATCTCAAGGTTAACACTGAAGAATTAATAAAAGAGGCTGAAAAAATAGAGGAAAAATTAAAACAACTTACTAAGGAACATATGAAACTTATGTCAAAACCAAGGGCTGAAAACCCAATGTACATGTAAAAAAGTGATAGTATGAAAATCGTAGCACTAACTGGAATATCTCCCTACTGCATATCTGAACTAACAAGTAATCATATAAAGACGCTTAATTTAAAGAATTTCTGTAACTTGATGGCTTTAAACTCGTTAAGGGTCGGTGATTTTATATTTATAACTTCCATATCAAAGGAAGATCTTATTTCAGGTACTGAAGGAATAATAGCCCAGGTGAAAAAACTTGGCATACATCTACAAAAAGAAAACCCCTGCTGTTCAGAGGAAACTGAATTTTTAACTGCTAGAGTTCAAGTTGAATTTATGGGATACGGTTCGTGTATAAATGTGGCTGAGACTGATGAACTGAACCCCTGCGTAGTTGTAGTTAAATTAAAATCCATGTATGAATATTAATATAGTGGTGTGTAATTTTATAGATATATTGCACACAAAACAATTTTATTTTATTTATTATTTTTGTAATATGCTCCCACCATAAATAGAAAATAAAACGAAATAATAAATATGTAGAAGACATTAGTTAATATTTTATGGTTAATATTTCACCTATTTGGTGTAGTATATAACATGGTAAATAGAGGTGACTGTATGAAGATTTTAGGTATTAGTGGCTCCCCTAGAGGGGATGGTAACACATCATTTTTAGTTAAGGAGGCATTAAAAGCTGCTGAAGAAGAAGGTTTTGAAACAGAATTTGTATCTTTGGCAGGATTGGAAATAAACCCATGTATTGCATGTGATGCATGTAAGCAAGAAAATGAATGTATAATAATGGATGATGTTAACGATATTTTGAAAAAAATGGAAGAAGCCGATGGTGTTATAATTGGTTCACCAGTTTACTTTGGAGGAGCTACTGCACAGACAAAAATGATAATTGATAGATCAAGACCTTTAAGGGCAGCTCACAAATTAAAGAATAAAGTTGGTGGTGCAATTTCAGTCGGTGGTGCAAGAAACGGTGGTCAAGAAACTACCATAAGGCAAATACACGACTTTTATTTAATCCAGTCAATGATTGTTGTTGGAGATAGTTTTCCAACAGCTCACTACGGAGGTACAAGTGCTGGAGGTCCTGTAGGTGCATCCAAAGAAGATGAGGTAGGAATAACAACATCAAGAAACTTAGGTAAAAGAGTGGCTGAAGTCGTAAAGCTCATAAAAGGAAATGGTGAATAAAGATAAACGATAGCCACCATTATTTGCTTTTTTATTTTAATTTTTCTTGAGTTATAGTGGTGTGCAATTTGAGTAAACCAATCAATAATTGTAAATTGAAATTGTAGTAAATAAACTTATATTTCAATTTAACGGCATATTTTATGTTTAAATAAAATTTAACCGTATTTATTAGTTAAGTAGTAATGCACACCACATATGTTTAATTTTTTAGGTGAACGATATGGAGATAGATGTAAAAAAGATAGAAAAAGTTTTAAAGGAGCAAGGTTTTTTTATATATCCTACTACCAGCGGTCTTGAGGAATTTCCAAGAATTGTTTGGGAGGGGGATAATTGGGAGGACTTTATAACTATAGCCAAAAGTGAAGGAATAAAAACAGTGTTTTTAAAAAAAGAAATATTTAAAAAGGAACATATAGACTCCAATTTAGTGCATGCAAAAGATTCTGACGAAAAAATAAACGAATTTAACGCTAAAATTAAGTCATTTAGCAAATATATTAATAAAGTAGCTATTTTTACCATATACTGGATAAAAGATGACCTCATATATTCATTCACTAAAACTTCAAAATGGGCAGAAGAATTTTTAGATATCTCTGTTGAAGTAAAAGATTCTGAAAATCGAGAATTTATAGGAATGTAGAGGTTTTGGAATAATAAAACAAAAAATAATATTTTGAATTTAAACAGTTAATCCAAATAATGCCCCTGCCTTATATCCAAAGTACGCTACTATCAAAAATCTTGGGAATCTTCCAATTAGGGTTCCAATGCTAAAGGGAATACATTTCATTTCAAAAATTCCTGCAAGCCAGGCGATAACTTTGTAAGGTAACGGTGTAAAACCTGCTATGGTAACTCCCCACACCCCATATTTGTTAAAAAAATCCTCCCCTTTTATCAAGTATTTATCCCCAAATAATTTAATAAATACAGGATGTCCCAATTTGTTCCCGAGAAAATGCCCAAATAATCCACCAAATAGGGAACCTATTGTAGCCACGATTGCAGAAATTATGGGATTTAATCCAAAAGCAGAAGCTCCCATTATAAATATATCTGGAGGCACTGGCTGAATAAAAGATTCAGTAAATGCAACTAAAAAAATACCTAAGTAGCCGTAGTTATCAACTATGCTTTGCATTATTAAATATAAATCCATATTTCCACCATATGTTAAAAAAGTTTCATCTGAAACTTTAAAGTAATGTTAGGTTTGTTATTATTCTTTAACTACAGTTCTTAAAATATCAGTTTGAGATACAACCCCAACAGGCTTGTTTTTATCATTTACAACTAAAAGAGCTGATACATCTGCATGAACCATTATCTGAGCGGCATCTTTGACATCATCGTTTTCATTTATTTTTAGAATTTCTTTCAACGCAACATCCTTTACTTTTATGTCCATTAGTTCAAAAAGGCCCCTATTTACAAACACGTCAACAAGATCTCTGTAGCTTATAACTCCATTAATTTCGTCATCATCACCTACAAAAACCCTCTTAATACCTTTTTCATGCATGGCTTTAAACGCCCCATACAGGCTTTCTTCCTCACTTATTTTGTAAATCTTTGGGCTCATAATTTCTTTTACTTTCATAATATCCCCCGTCGATAAATTAATATAGTCGTAGATCGTATATAGAAGAAATGTATATTTGTGTCACATCTTACACACATACGTCATACTCGTATTATACTCATTTACTGTATTCAAATTAATTCTTATGAGTTATTTGATTATTCACAATATAATCCTTTTGGTAGCTGAACAAAAATCACGAACTTTATCTCAGGTGATATGATGGGAAATCTAATACTAAAAACCCCTTGCAGTACTTTTACACTAGAAAGTATAATGTGCTGTGTTTTTGGACTTAAGGCATTTGATGTTGCAGTATATTTCGAAATGTTAAAAAATGGACCTTCAAGAATAAACGAAATATCTGAGGCCCTAAATAGAGACAGAAGTACAATTCAAAGATCTGCTCAGAATTTAATGAATGCAGGACTTGTACACCGAAAGCAGATCAATATCAAAGAAGGAGGATATTTTTATAGATATGAAGCAGTACCTTTTTCAGAAGTAAAGGAATCTATAAAAGAATCCATGGAAAAATGGTGTAACGATGTTAAAAATTGGATAGATGAAATTGAAGAGGATGAAGCGATTAATATAGTAAAAAATCTGCTCTAAAGGGATTGTTATGAAACTAACTTTTTTAGGAACTGGAGCAGCAATACCTACTAAAAATAGAGCTCACTCATCCATGGGATTAAAATACAATGGTGAAGTTTTTTTATTTGACTGTGGAGAAAACACTCAAAGACAAATTATATTTACAGACATATCCCCTATGAAAATAGATAACATTTTTATATCCCATCTTCATGGTGACCATATATTGGGGCTTCCAGGACTTCTTCAATCTATAGCTTTTCAGGGAAGAAAAGAACCTATAAATATTTACGGACCTGTGGAAACTAAAGATACAGTTGAAAACATATTAAAAATAGGCTATCATTCTGTAGATTATGAAATCAATGTCCATGAGCTCAGTTCAAAAAATCCTGAAAAAATAATAGATAATGAGAATTATGAAGTCTATTCTTATCCTGTAAGCCACTCTGTTCCTTCTTTGGGATATGTCTTTAGGGAAAAGAAAAAACCAAGGCTGGATATGAAAAAAGCCATTGAGTTAGGTGTTAATATTGGGCCTGACCTAAAAAAATTGAAATCAGGCATTCCTGTGAAATCAAAAGATGGAAATTTAATTCATCCTGAAGACGTACTTTTACCCCCTAAGAAAGGAATTTGTGTAGGGTACAGTGGAGATACACTACCTTTGGAAGATTTTGGTGAATTTTTGAAGGAATTGGGCTGTAGCATACTCGTTCATGAAGCTACCTTTGACAGCACAAAGAAGAACAATGCCATAGAGACCATGCATTCAACAGTTGAAGATGCATTCAATGTTGCACAAATTGCCAATGTTAAAACACTTATTCTTACGCATATTTCTGCAAGATATGATGATGACATTTCCCCATATCTAAATGAAATAAATGATATTACGAAAAGAAATAATAATCTAGATATTGAAATTTTAGTGGCTGAAGACTTGATGGAATATCCTTTGAAGCAAGGTCGTTCTAAGAATTAAGTAAATACCATTAAATCCAACATAATATTAATTTAATTGATAATGGCATATGAATATAGCATATGAATAAATAGTATACGATACGTTGGTGGTGATTAATATGACAAAGTACTTTGAATATCCTGGAGTTGAAAATACGGAAGAAACCTTAAAACTTGCAGTTGAAAGGGCAAAAGAGGGAGAAATAAAGGATATAGTTGTAGCGTCATCATATGGTGAAACTGCTAAAAAGCTTTTAGATATTGTAGAAAAAGAAAATTTGGATTTAAATGTTATCGTTGTAACTTATCACCAAGGATTCCATGGAGAAGATGTTAAATCCTTGGATGAAGATACTGCAAGAGCTCTAAAGGAAAGAGGAGCAAAAATATACATGGGAACTCATGCCTTAAGTGGAGTTGAAAGGGGAATATCAAGAAAACTTGGAGGTTATGGCCCAGTTGAAGTAATCGCAGACACTTTAAGGACGTTTGGACATGGTTTAAAGGTTTGTTATGAAATAACGGTAATGGCTGCAGATGGTGGTTTAATTTCTACTAAAAAAGAAGTAATAGCAATAGGTGGAAGAAGTAGGGGAGCTGATACAGCAGTTGTTATAAAACCTGCAAACATGAACAACTTCTTTGATATTGAGTTGAAAGAAATAATATGCATGCCGAGAAATAAGAAAAAACAGTAAAAAGGTAAAAAGATAAAATAACATAAAGATAATAATAGTAAAATCCATATCTAAATTGATGGTGATAGTTATTACAAACAATGACAACATTAAACTAACCGAAATGGTACGGCTACATGGATGAGCATGCAAACTTCCCAACACCGAATTAGAATATTTAGTTAAGGACATAATATCTAAGGACGATTTGGCAGGAGCTCATGTTGGATTGGGTGATGATGCTGCAGTAATTATTAGAAATGACCTTGCAATTGTAAAGACTGTGGATGTATTCACACCGATTGTAGACGACCCCTACCTGCAGGGAAAAATAGCGGCCTGCAACTCTATAAGCGATGTCTATGCCATGGGAATCTTGGATGTAATTGGAGTATTAGTCATATTGGGAATTCCAGAGGCCCTTCCAATCCCTATGGCTAAAGAACTACTCAAAGGTTTCCAAGACTTTTGCAGAGAAAATGAAACCACCATAATCGGGGGCCATACAATCTTAAACCCTTGGCCTTTGATAGGTGGTTCAGTAACTGGAGTCGGAAAAAAAGAAGACATACTAACAAAGGCAGGAGCAAAAGAAGGTGATGTCCTAATACTAACAAAACCGTTAGGTACTCAGACGGCAATGGCCCTATCGAGGGTTACTGAAGAATTTGAAGACCTTTTAGACATTGAAAAGCCAGAAAAAGAATACATAATAAACAAGGCGATAGAGTTAATGACTACTTCAAACAGAAAAGCCCTTTTAATACTTAGAAAACTGGAAGAAGGACTTAATGAAAAAGTAGCCAATGCAATGACTGATATAACAGGTTTTGGATTACTTGGACACAGCAATGAAATGGCCGAGCAAAGTAATGTGGAAATAGAAATAAACAGGCTCCCATTGATAAAAAATACTGGGCGGCTATCTTCAATGTTTGGACATTCTCTGTTAAAAGGTACTGGTGCAGAAACTGCAGGGGGATTGTTAATCTCTGTAAAAAAACAGTACAAAGACGCACTTATTGAAGAATTACAGAAAAATCAATGTTACGCATTTGAAGTTGGGACAGTTAAAAAATCCGGTGTTGGGAAGGCATACTTAAGAGATGATGTTGAGATATTGGAGGTTTAAGCCAATACGCCGAACCCTTTAAGGGAGGCGTATTTTAAATATTGGTTTTGAGGCATTATTAGACCTGAACTTATGATATTTTAAAGATCGAAATTTCATAAGGCTAAAAATAATTTAACCTCTACTAACTTCGAAAATCCTTTTACAGTTGGGACACATAATTTTTTTCCCTACCACTCTTAAAACCATTTCACAGGACGGGCATTCAACCTCTATAACTTTTAGGTCTTCTAAATCTACTGATGTATATCTGTTTATTTCTTCGAAATCCATTTTTTCCCTACATAAATTGTTAGTATGGTAGTACTATGCATAATAATTTATAGTTAATAATGTTTATTGTTATATTAAATATGGGTTTTAAAACATTCGGAAATAGTGACACTATGAGAATATTTTCCAAGCTGCTCGGAAACAGAGGGCAGATATCTATTGAGTTTGGGCTTTTAGTTTTTGCAGTTGTGGTAGCTGCCACCGTTATATCGTACTATCATATCCAATCCATTAAAGCTTCAGGGAAAGTAGCAAATAGGACAGCTATAAGTGTGGTCGAAAAATACGATAGTGCAGTAAGCTCTTTTGTAGATTCAGTAAAGAATTTAAGTAATTAGGTGAGATCGTGGAATATATTGAGCTAAATGGAAGAGTTATTTCTAAAGGAATTGTAGAAGGCGAAGCAATAGTTTCAAAATCGCCTATTTCATTTTTAGGTGGTGTTAGTGAAGAAGGGATAATTACGGATAAAGATAACGAGCTGTACGGTCAAAGTATAAAGGATAAAATATTAGTTTTTCCAAATGGTAAAGGTAGTACGGTAGGTTCGTATGTTATTTACGCTCTTGCAAAAAAAGGGATCTTAAAAGGAATAGTAAACAAGGAGTGCGAACCTATTGTGGCGACCGGTGCCATACTGGGAAAGATACCATTGGTTGATAAAGTTGAAATTGAAAAAATCGAGAATGGCAACATATTAATAGTTGATGGAAATAATGGTATTGTCAAAATAGCGAAACAAACTCCATAGGGATTTGCTGTTAGTCGAATCATAGGTTGAATAAAAATTACTTCGTAATCTCGACAAAATCCTTCAGATTTTGTGAGTCTCGACGAAACCGAAGGTTTCGTGAGTCTCGACAAAAATTCAAAGAATTTTTGTGAGTCAGCGAATCCTTTGGATTCGCTTCGACAGCAAATCGAAGATTTGCTTCGATGTCGATTCACGAAACCAAGGTTTTGTCGAAAAAGGGAATAGATTGTAATTACTTATCTATTTTACCATATTTAATTAGTATTTATACATTAAAATATTTAATTTAGATTATAATAGGACGTGATGTTATGGAGAAAATATACGAATATCAAAGATTTTCAAATCCTAAGCCCAAATCCCGAGGAGATGCCAATCCATTTAAAAAGATTCCGACAATTCTATATCCTGATGAGCTCATGGATAAGGCATATAGAAGGTCTGAAAAAGTAGCGGGCGAGTTGAGAACAACAACCCGTGGATTGAGTAATATTAAGTCAAAAATCATTGAAGAGAATAAAATAAGGACTACAACGTCGGTAATTTCAGACAATCTCTTAAAGATTGTAAAGAAAACTCCAACAGTAGATAATCTAGACCCGTTTTATAGGGAGCTCTTGGAGATTTTGGTTGGTACAGATGAATTTAAAAAATCCCTTGGAGCTATTCAATGGGCTTCGGAATTGGTTAAGAAACTTGGTGGAATGTATGCCAGAAGAGTTAGAAGGGCAAAATCCCCTCAACATGCATCAATAATAAGAAAAGAATTCATAGGAAGGGTTTCATCAGTATTGAAACAGATTTATCCAAACATGGCATTTCTTGCAGTTTCAAGGGAAAAGTTAAAGAATATCCCAACTGTGAAAGATCTTCCAACTGTGGTAATTGCAGGTTATCCAAATGTTGGTAAATCCACACTATTAAGAAAGTTAACTGATGCAGAACCTGAAATTAACTCCTACCCATTTACAACAAAGGGGCTAAATATAGGATATACCCAGTCTGGGATCCAGATAATAGATACACCAGGAGTTTTGGATAGGCCTTTGTACGAAAGAAACGACATAGAGCTAAATGCAGTTATTGCACTTAACTATTTGGCTGATATGATACTATTTGTAATAGACCCAACTGAATACTGCGGTTACACAGTCGAAGAACAACTAAATCTCTTAAATGAAGTTAAAGAAACATTTGAAGTTCCAGTTGTTGTGGTAATTAACAAAATAGATATTGAAGAAAACAAAGATAAACTGGAAAGACTATCTATCCCATCAGAAGATATAGCCGAAATTATTAAAATATCCTCCCAGACAGGTCAGGGATTGGATGAAGTTAATAAAGTAATCAGAAAAGTTTTAAAAGAGACTGGAAGATTGGATAGCCAATAATATTATTTATTTTGAATGGATTTATAGCTCTTAAATCCACCAACTAATCTTTTAACCTTAAAACCCATTAATTTTAAAATAAATGCTACAGTCTGGCTTCTCATGCCGCCTCTTGCACAAAATACAACAAGTGTTTTATTTTTATCCAATTTTAGAGCTTCTTTTACTATTCTATCGATTGCTTTTGGAATTATTTCCACAGCTAAATCCATGGCTTTATCCTTACCTTCTTTTTTGTAAATTTTACTTATGGATATATGCTCATCGGTTAAAAACAGCGGGATATTCACGGCATTTGGAATTGTTTTTTCGGCATATTCCTTTGGGGTCCTTGCATCCACTAAAATAAATTCATCTTCATTCATTTTTTCAAGTTCTTCAATTGTTAGGAGCTCCTCAGTTAGTTCCTTACCTATTGAATCTAAATATTTTTTAATGTCTATTGGTTCAAAATATATTAATTCACCTTGATACTCTACAGTTTTTGGAGAATTTATTTTTTTAGATTCTTTCAAAATAAATGATGCTAAATCTCCGCCTATCTTTCCAGCCAATATATTTTTACCGTTTGTTATCATTTTTTTACCGTCTTTTAAACGTATGGCTAGTACGACATTTTCCTTGAATGTTAAAAGTCTTGATAGTATTTCCTCATCCATAATTATCCCTAATTCTTTAATCCATGTTTTTTTAGTTTCTCGTTAATGAAGTTATTAACTACATCTGCTGATTCTAAGGTATTTTCATTATAAATCACCAGATCAGGCTCTATTTTTTTGATATGCCTTAAATAGTGCTGTCTGTACAGTTTTTCTTCCACAATTACCGCAGCTTCGTAGTATTCGTCATTGTTTACAAGTTCGATAATTCTATCCAAGGCTTCAAGTGCGTCTTTCCTCCTTAAAGAGTTTTTTAATAGAATAAACTTTGATAGGAGGATTTCTTTTTCTTTCTCGTTGTTTGGTAGATAGTACTTTAGGAGCCTTTTTATTTGGCAGTGATATGGGCAATCTATTACAATTTTGTAGTTGTAGCTTTTAATATTGGAAAAAGGCCCTGGAATGATTAGTTTTTTTGCTCCGCCTATTTTTCTTCCTTCGAATTCTGTAACGCAGTATCCTGCTTTTTTGGCTTTTTCATACTGTTTATTTAGCAGGTGATCGAATTCCTCCTGACTCCGTTGTTTTAAATTATATAAATCTCCCAAAACACTACCTCTCGTGTTTCCGCATGCTTCAATATCCACCACTGGATGAAATTTCTTTAATTCCTGTAAAATTTCCGTTTTTCCACAACCGGTCTTACCAAATAATCCAAAAATAATCATATAATCACCTGAGTGAAACGAAGGTGAGTTACAAAAACCGTTAGGTTTTTGTTCAATCCCTACCTTAATAGGCGGAGGTTATTAAAAAAGTTAATGGTTATTTATCTAAATATTTGATTATATATGAAAATAGCTAATAAAATTAAATAAAGTTAACCTCCAAATCCTTTAAAAAAGGATTTGGAATCCCAAATCCGATACCTCTTCACTTCGTGAAGAGATATATTTTTAGCCGGTTTTGTATTGCTATATAGTGCCAAAGTTAGTGGAATGACTAAAAAATAAGCAAAAATAAAAAAAGCAAAATTAAAATTATGTTGTATATTCTGAGTTAATTCTTACGTATTCGTAACCTAAATCACAACCATAGGATGTATTTTCTTCATTACCTAATTTTAAATCCACTATTATTTTTATTTTCTCATTTTTCATAATTTCTTCTGCTTTTATGAGCTCCGCTGTTCCTTCGTCTGCTATCTGTTCCCCATCCTTAACAAGATAAACCTCTTCTTTAAAATCGCCAATCAAAACGTCTATTTTATTCATGTCCATCTCTGCTCCACTGTATCCCACTGCAGCTACAATTCTACCCCAGTTAGGGTCGCTACCAAATAATGCAGTTTTTACTAAGAGTGACCTAACAACTGACATAGAAGCTTTTTTTGCATCTTCTTTGGTCTTAGCCCCTCTTACCAAGACTTCCATGAATTTTGTAGCTCCTTCTCCATCGCTTACAATCATCTTTGCGAGCTCCCTGCATACATAGGCAATGGCTTTATCAAAAGTTTCTTTACAGTCTTTGTAGTTAACTCCACTTTCCCCATTTGCAAGAACAAAAACAGTGTCGTTTGTGCTCATATCTCCATCCACAACTGCACTATTGAAGCTCTCATCAACTGCATTTTGTAGTGATTCTGTTAGTTCATCCCTGTTTATTTCTATATCTGTAGTTATGAAACATAACATTGTTGCATGGAGCATGTTTGGAGCTATCATTCCAGCCCCTTTGGCTATTCCTCCGACTCTAACTTTTTTTCCGTTAACTTCAAATTCAACTGCAGTCGTTTTTGGAAATGCGTCTGTAGTCATTATCGCTTTTGCAGAGTTTAAATTATTGTTTTCTTTGGTTAGGATATCGTATGTTTTTTTCAGTCTATCTTTTATAATATCCATTGGCATTTTTCTACCGATTACACCCGTAGAGGCAATCAAAACCTGATTTTCAGGAATGTTTAACAATCTTGCAGTTTCTTTAATCATTTCTTTTGCATCTTCCATTCCATCCTTTGTAAAACAGTTGGCATTACCGCTGTTTGCAACAATTGCCCTTATTTTTTCATTATTTTTTAAAATTTCCTTTGACAGTTTCACAGGATGGGCATAAACCTTGTTTGTTGTAAATACACCTGCGGCAACTGCCTCTTTTTCGGATAAAATTAAAGCTACACCGTATTTATCTTCTTTAAAACCGTTTGCTTTAAATCCTTTTGGAGCTACGACTCCATTATCGATTACTTTTATCTCCAAGTCGTTCATTGTATTATTGGTTTGATTTGTTTGTCCCATTTTTCCACCTGACTTTATAGTATTGAATATAATCGCCATTTATGATATGATATTTTTATTTTTTGTGAAATTGCCATACTTTCAATTTTTCTATGGTAAAGTACAATGTAATGACAAATATAAAAAATGATGATATTAAAGTTGCAGCAGCTCCTCCAACTATCCCAATGTTCTTAACCAAGATATAGTTTAAAATGGCATTTAACACCACGCCAAAGGATATAACATAAAGGGGCACTTTTGCATAACCAAGACCTTGCAGTGAAGCAGCACATATTGTATATGAGCCCATAAATGCAGCTGAGATTGACAGTATCTTCAAGCTTAGGGATGATTCATAATAATCTATATTGAAGAACAGTATAAGCAATTCCTTTGAAAATATGAGGAACATAAATAAAAACGGAGTTACAATTCCTAAATTCATCAGTATGGCTTTTTTAAAGTAATTTACATCCTTTGTTTTTGCGATTCTTGGAATTAATGGTATTGATATTGAAGATGCAAATAAAAAAAGAGCTCTTGACAGTAGTGAAGCATAACCATATAATCCGTTTAACTGTGGGCCCAATATTGACATTATAAATATACTGTCCAAATCGCTTAAAAGTCTGTATGATGCTGTTCCAAGGGCTATAGGTATCGAATAAAGTATGACTTTTTTAACCATCGGGTTTTTAACCATTAATTTAAAACTTCTTATTTTATTTTTAGGTATCAAATTATTTTTGGCTATAAAGTAGAATCCTAAAAGTCCTCCGATAATATAACCTAAAGATATGGATAAAATACCGCCCATCACACCGATAAGTGAAGCTAAAAAGATTGAAAATATTATTTTTGAAGTATGCTCTGCTATCCAAGTTTTAGAGAGCTCCTTTATTTTCAAGCTACCCTGCAAAACTCCTCTATTCCATGATATAAATGCTGAAAATGGGAGGGTCAAGGCTATGATATAATAGATATTAGCATCTAAGTTTTTGTAGTATCCTCCCAAAAAATACTTTAAAAAAATGGTGAATATTCCACCAATCAATGAAAAAATCAACATTACATTTAATACTCCGTAAATCCAAGATGTTTCATTATAATGGGATTTATTGTCGTGTTTGTATTCGGAAATAAATTTTGCCATTGCCGGGGGTATTCCAGAGCAGAAAAAAATAACCAAAGAATCTAAAATAGGTAATACTCCCCTTAAAGTTCCAAAACCCTCTGTTCCAAGTATGTAAGCCATTAAAAAGAAAAATATGTAGGATGCACCTTTTGAATAAATATTTGAGAATATCATGTAGAAACTATCTTTCAATAGGCCTTCTTTTCTAAGGGAATTGAGAACTTTCTTTGATTTTAGATTTTTAAATTTTTTTAACATAATCTCACTAAAAGAAAAATTTTATTATTAATGTTTAAACTTAAAAAAGTGTTATATAAAGAATGTACTCATTGAGTGAAGCAGAATATCCCTTGTAGATTAAACCAGCTCTCCATTAAACGCCTTATTTAATATGGACTCTTTTAACTCTCTGAATATATTCAATTCTCTTTCCTGTAATTCTTCCAACCTTTTTATTTTCTCGGTTAAAATGTCTAAATAATTTACTATCTCCAACTGTCTTTCTAGATTAGGTTGATTGTTTTTGTATGGGATTGGGATTGATAAATTATCAAATACTTCTTTTGAAATAGATGGAATTTCCGAGTCTATGGCATTTTCATTAGGAATTGAAAAATAGTGTTTTATAAAATAATAAATAAACTTATTATAAAGATCGTTATTTATAGACGTTGATATTCTCCCAATATCTGAAATGAGAATATTATCTAGTTCTTCCATGCTTGTTATTTCATTTAATTTAACTAATTCCCAACCTTCTTTATCTGCTATTTCCCTAAAAATTTTATTTAAAACCGAGCTAAATAAACCCCTTGTTTCACCTATTGATTTTTGTTTTAACTCTATTGCGTTATCCAAATCTTTAAAAAGGTACTCTATTTTGTCTATAATTTGTTTTTGTTTTTCAAGCGGGGGTAATAAAAATTCGAATGATTTTATTTCATCCCATGAGCTCTGTGGGTTCATTTCTTGCATGGTTTTGTTAACAAAATTTAAGAAACTTTCAGAGCTCATGGCAATTAAAAGATATTTTGAATAAATTTTAGCAATATCTGGAGTTAATACAAGTATATCTGTCGAACAGGCTCCATCTACATCTGACAAGACGGCCTTATTCAAATATTGGCTTGGTTTTCCATATAAAATATCTCCAGCATAAAATTTGTTTTTGCCATCCTCAACTTCCTTTGGGCTACCATAATTGGATAAATGCCATTCATTGCTTTTAATGTGTTCCAAACCAACATAAACATTTTCATCCTTCATCTCTAAGGGGCTAATCTGCTCTTCTCGAGTATTGCATACTTCCCCCAATTTAACCCATTCCCAACCTTCTGGTATATTATATTCCATAAATTCACCCACAACGATTTTAATTATAATAAATGTTTTAACTTCATTCTTTTAAAACTTCATATGTTCTTCATATTTAATTCCTTTTATACACTTGTATCGAAATGATTAACAAGTAAATTCAAACTTATTTTAATATAAATCACTCTTCTACATCCTTTCCTTAAATAATCCACTGTCATAGGTGTATTTTTTTCGCTTCGATTACTCCGACTACTGTTTTTATTCGAGCTCCTTTAAAATTTTCTCAATGATGGGTTTTAATTTTGTGAGCCCCTTTCTAATCAGTTTCCAAATTAAATTATAATCAGCATCCCAATATTGGTAAAGTAGGCTGTTTTCTATTTCTTCTAATTTTTTAAAAGGTACATTTTTATATTTTTTCTTAAATTCTTCATCAATATATTTTGACGCTTCCCCTATAATTATCAAACATTGAGATACTGCATCTTTTGTTAGTTTGTCATTTAAAAATTCTTTGTAATTCATATTTTTTGTAAATTCGATGGTGTAATTAATATTTTCTAAAATATCAGTTAAAAATACTTTATTATTTTTTTCAAATTTGTATATTAATTCGTCATCAGTTGATTTTATTAATTCTGATTTAATATTGTTTTTAAGTATTAAATTTATATTTTCATTAAATAAGTTCTCCAAATAATTTTCTAAACTTACATAATTATCCAAATTTTCATACTCATCTTCAAATTCAACTAAAATATCAATATCGGGTGTTTCTTGCTCCCATTTTGGTAAATCCTTTAATATTCCGATAGTTTTAACTTTGTATTTTTCTTTAGTTCTTTTTGTACTCTAAAAGTATGTTTTTTATTTCGTTTAAGGTTTTCGTAGCGAAGCGGAGAGCTACAAAAACCGAAGGTTTTTGTTTAATCATGATATCCCCTCGGAGCTCCCAAAAGTATATATTATGTTAATATCGTATTAATATTATATAAATAAAAGGTGGTGTTAATGGTTAAAGCAATAGTCAATATTTCAGATGAAAACAATCAAGTAATTAACATTATAAAAGCAAAATACAACCTTAAAGACAAAAGCGAAGCGATAAATAAGATAATAGAAGAATACGCAGAAATATTATTAGAACCAGAGTTAAAACCTGATTATGTTGAGAAAATAAAAAGAATTATGGAAAATGAAACACCCATACATATCGGCTCTGTTGAAGAACTAAATAAAAGATATTTGGGTGAATAGATGTATGATATTGAAATCATGCCCTCGTTGGATAGGATACTTACAAAATTATCTAAAAAAGATGGGAAAAAAGTAGAAATCATCTTAAAAAAGATTAGTGAAATAAACAAAAATCCACACCACTATAAAAATTTAAGAACACCAATGGAAGATTTTAAAAGAGTTCATATTGATAAAAGTTTTGTTTTAATATTTACTGTGGATGATAATGAAAAGAGAGTTATATTTGTAGATGTTGCTCACCATGATGAGATATATAAAAATAAAAGAATATCAAAAATAAAGAAAATATTGCAATAACCATATTTTTAAACTGTATTGAACCATACAGCACGTTTTATACTCCTGGAAATAACAAAGGCATATATTTAAATACTCTAAGCGCGCAGTATAAAAACCAAAATAACAAATACAACAAGGAACCACACAATAACATAACAATAATAATTCTAAAAATAGCAAACATCAAATAATACTCTTTAAATAGTGCAGTGCTAAAAACTAAACTTGCCACTTTTTTTCAAGCAAGTTTTCCACTGACTCTTTATGAATTCCCACTGAATATCTTTCCCCATCTAACTCTATTACTGCAAAACTTCTGGATTTTTCAGACGAATCAACCCTAATATATAAACCTCCATAATCCATCCTTGTTAAAGTATATTCTGTAAAATGCAAATGCCCATTAAGCACAATTTTTGGTTTTATCAAATTAATGGTATCCATAATCAATTTTGAACCTTTAGATATTCTGAATTTAAAACATTCCAATTCATTAGAAGAATACACAGGCAATTCAGGAGTTTCATGACAGAGAAAAAAGTCTATTGAGTAAAGAGACGTTTGAGTTTCCTCAAGAAAATTCCTTGCCTTTATTATAAATGAATCACCCCTTTGCCTTGGCACACCCTTCTTCATTAATCTCTTTTCACTATAAATGCCATTAACTCCACATATTTTCAAACCGCAAACTTCAACCACTTCAAAATCCTGCAAAAGCGCCGACCTACCAAGACTGGGGGCAATAATCTGAGTGAGCTCTTGCATATTCTCATGATTTCCAAAAATTGTAAGGAGGGGTATTTTCTCTAGAATTGGTTGAATAGAATTTCTTGTTAATCCTTCGTCCCAATCTCCTGCTGATAGGAGTAAATCTGGCCGGGTTTCTATTATGATTTGATTTAACCATTCAAATTGAGCATTTTCTATCATAGTAGTATGCAAATCACTAATAAATAGAATTCTCATATTATCCCATAATTGTTATAACTGTTATTTTTCTGCATTTGAAGAAACTTACTAGGTTAAATGTTTGCGTATTTTTGAATATAATCGAACTTTATAATCGAGTGAGATCTACAGTTTTATTACTTGGCAAATATATTAACACATTAAATTTCAATTAAAGAGAGGACTATACTATTTAAATAGTCTTAAACTGCGCCGTACTCCAAAAAAAGGACATAAATCAACTTAAAAGTATAAAAATACCACTATAAATTACAAAGGCATAATCCCATCCAATTCAATACAAAATAATGACCGATTTCTTTTTTTAATTTATTATCCACCGTAATCATTACTACACTGTTATCCATCATCCACAAACTTACTATTCCCTATTACCGGACCTGGAGGTTATTGCCCAACACCACCAAAAGGAGCTCTCTCACTAGCATATACTTATTAAGAGAACTAGGCACACTTGATCCAAATAGTCTGTTTTATTTAAAATATATTATTTTTTCTTTTAGAAGTGAATAAAAGTATTTAAAAAACATGCCTCCGTAATATTACAAAGGCATATATTCAATAAGGTTAACATTGGCATATATTGTGTGAATGGAAAAGTAGAGAATAATATAAGTTTTTCTGATTTTTTCTAATAATTGGCGTTAAATGCGCCTCTGGTTAAGTTTCTTATGTTGGATGTTATGTTTAAAAAACTTAAGATATGAGTAAAAATAAAATACAAGGAAGTAAATATTTACAACTTAAGTCTATATCTATCCTTTAATAGGTATTGAAAATGTTAGGTACCTTCGGATGTATGAACATGCGCCATATTTATTATATATTTCATCAAGTTTTTCATTGATTTGTTCATTTTTTCGCTTAGCAATTCATGGTTGGTGCTAACATCCTCTGCAAGAGATTTCTTTTAAGTTTTTTCATTAATTTTACATCTTTAAATTTATTTACCAAAAATTCAGACCAATCATGCTCCTTGCAAGCATATATAAACAACTCATCCCTAACGAAGAACCTATACCTGTTTTAAAATCTTATCTTCAAATTAGTGGATAAAAAATAGAATACAGCGCTAAAAATCTATGATACTACTGAGTCCTATTAAAATAGTTAGATAATGCCTTATAGATTAAGTTAGTCATCAAAACGAAGGGCCAAGGCTGGTTTTTACTAAAATTAAGATTATTAACATATTTCAGATGTATGAACATGCGCCACATCATATGGTGTTAAATACACTTAAATTTCTTATAAATTGCGCTATTTAGTATTTATTGGACAATTGATTATATTGTGCCTTTGTAATATATTACAAGGGCATATACTAGTTCTGGATACTGTATAGAAAAAACTATTCGATGCTAATGATAGGTTAAAAATGAAGATACGAAAACTTATAAAACTTTAAGCAATTTAAACTTATATACTGATGAAGAAGAGAAAAATGAAAAATTATTTAAAAGATTAAAAAAAGAAAATTAATAATTTCCTACTTTGCTTTTTATGGGGGATATAATGGGGAATATTATGGTTTTAGAACTAATGAATTAATTGAACAAGAAGAAATAGACGAAATACATGTTTCTGGATTGTTATGGAAATTTAGATTACATATATAAAAATTTGGCAATTGTTGGATATGGGGGCGATTGTTTATACTTTTGGTATTAATACTGGTAAAAAGGTTTGGGAGTTTGAAACAAAAAGGGGTAATCTCATTTTGTAAGTATGGCAATATTGTGATGGTTGGATGTTATGATGATGCATTTATGCCTTAAATTCAAATAATGGCTCTAAACTTGGGAGTTTGAGGCGAGTAGTAGTATAGAGGGTCAATGAAAAAAGATATTTTAGTGATGAAATGTAATATCGGGCATATTTATGCTTTTGATTTTAATATAATATCGGATAATCTCTTAAAAAGTAAATAAATGTTTTAACCGTATCGCCCTTAACGGGCTTCGTGCCTTATTGTGAGGGAACTATAGTTGTATATATAGGATTACAATAGGGGGACATTATGAATACTGATTTATCATTTTTAACTAATGAAAAGGGCAATAAACTTGTAGATAGATTTTCAATACTATTGAAAGATACTAAATTTTTTGACTGTCTGGTTGGTTATTTTTATGCTAGTGGATTTTATGCATTATATAAATCATTAGAAAATACTGAAAAAATTAGAATACTCGTAGGTATCAATACGGATAAAAAAACTTTTGATTTAATTCAGGAGGCTGCGGGGGACATTAAAAAATATAGACTATCATTCAAAGAAGTTAAAGAAAATTTTTCAGAAAGCATAATTTCAGAAATGGAAACTTCTGAAGACTCATGCACTGTTGAAGAAGGAATTAAAAAATTCATTGAATGGCTTAAATCTGGAAAACTTGAAATAAGGGTATATCCCAAAGCTAAAATCCATGCAAAACTTTACATAATGAGTTTTAAAGAAGGGGATAGGGATAAAGGCAGAGTCATTACAGGTTCAAGCAACTTCACGCGCTCTGGATTGGTGGATAATCTTGAATTCAATGTGGAATTAAAAACCAGGTCTGACTATGAATTTGCATTAAATAAATTTAATGAATTATGGGAGGATTCGGTAGATGTTTCGGAAGAGTACGTTAGAACAGTTAATAAAAAAACATGGTTAAATGAGGACATCACGCCGTATGAATTATATTTAAAATTCCTTTACGAATACATGAAGGAAAAAATAAATTTAGATTTAACTGATGAATTTGAAAGTAAATTCCGACCTGATAATTTTATGGATTTAAAATATCAAAGGGATGCAGTCCAAGATGCAAAACTTAAACTTGAAGAATATGGAGGAGTTTTTATTTCCGATGTTGTTGGTTTGGGAAAAACATACATAGCCACAATGTTGGTTCAGCAACTTGGTGGTGAAACTCTTGTAATTGCTCCGCCAGTATTGATTGATGAAAGAAATCCAGGCTCTTGGAAAAATGCCTTTTATGATTTTGGAGTTAGGGGAAGATTTGTATCAAGGGGCAATTTAGATATGGCATTTGAATATGGTATTGAAAACTTTAAAAATATTATAATTGATGAATCTCATTATTTTAGAAATGAATCTACGGAGATGTATGAAAAATTATTTAGGATATGCAGTGGAAAACGGGTAATATTGGTTTCTGCAACTCCGTTAAATAATAAGCCCATGGATATTCTTGCCCAGATAAAATTGTTTCAAAATGTTCATAATTCCACACTCCCAAATCCAAAGGTAAGGGACCTTGAAAAATTCTTTAAAAAATTAGATGCAAGACTTAAAGGAGTAGATAGGCGAAAGGACAAAGAAAAATATATGAAAATTGTTCAGGAGAATGCAAAAGAAATTCGTGAAAATGTTTTACAGTATTTAATGGTAAGAAGGACTAGAAAAAGTATTGAGAAGTATTATTCAAAAGATTTGGAAAAACAGGGTTTGAAATTTCCAGAAGTTCAGGACCCAAAGCCAGTTTATTATGAATTTGATGAAAAGTTAGATTCAATTTTTGAAGAAACCCTTAATTTAATTACAAAAGAGTTAAAATATGCAAGATATACTCCAATGCTATATTATAAAGGGAGAGAATTTGATAACCGAATTATTCAGCCACAAAAGAATATGGCAGGATTTATGAAAACCATGCTTTTAAAACGGCTGGAGAGTAGTTTTCACGCATTCAAGATGTCAATTAATAGGTTTATAGGTTATTACGAAAAATTTATAGCTGGATGTGAGGATGGTAATGTTTATATCAGTAAAAAACATCTATCCAAAGTTTTTGAGTTTCAGGAAAACGATGATGAGGAGTCCATTGAAAAGTTAATAAGTGAGGGAAAGGTGGAAATCTACCCTATTAAAGATTTTGAGCCTAAACTTATTGATGACTTAAAATATGATTTAGAGATTCTAAAACATATAAAAGAAATGTGGAGCTCCGTTGATGAAGACCCGAAACTTGATAAATTAATCGATATTTTAGAAACAGATGATGTGTTAAAGGATAATAAGGTAATAATATTTACAGAATCAGAAGAAACTGCAAAATATCTTGAAAGGGAATTAAATCCCTTGTTTAATAATAAAGTTTTGGCATTTTCTGGAACTTCTGACAATAGTTTAAGAAAAATTATAACTGAAAATTTTGATGGAAAATCAAAGGTTAAAAAGGATGAATATATGATTTTAATTTCAACAGAAGTTCTTTCAGAAGGTGTAAATTTACATAGGTCAAATGTGGTAATTAACTACGACATTCCTTGGAATCCTTCAAGAATGATGCAGAGAGTGGGGCGTATAAACAGAGTAGATTCCAAATTTGATAAAATATATATTTATAACTTCTTTCCAGCAACAAAAATAAATGAAAATATGGGTTTGAAGGAAGCCGCAGAGGCTAAAATTAGAAGTTTCATTGAAATGCTTGGAACTGATTCTAGGTTATTAACCGATGAAGATATAAAATCCTTTGACTTATTTTCACGCCTTAACTCAAAAGAAACAGTCATTGGGGAAGATGAGGACGACCCTGAGTTGGCATATTTAGCATATTTGAGAGATATTCGAGACAATGATAAGGAATTATTTGATAAAATAAAAAACCTTCCTAAAAAAGCAAGGACTGCAAAAAAACATAATGAGAATTATAATTCACTGATTACATTCTTTAAAAAGGGAAAAATGAGAAAGATATATCAAACTACACCAGAGGGAGTTAAAGAACTTGATTTTTATAAGGCCGCAGAGATTCTAAAAGCAGATATTGATACAAAAAAGATGAAAATTGGAATGGACTATTATGCTCATCTTGATATGCTTAAGAAAGAATTTAATAAAGTATTCGAAGAGGAACATGTTATTTCAAAAATTAAAATAAGAAGAAGTAGGAATGAGTCTAAATTAATTAAGTTAATAAAAGCCATAAAACAGAATGAAAGAAGGCTCACGGATGATGATGTAGAGTATCTCGACAGGGTGTTGAAACTTATTGAAATAGGCGGTGTATCTAAAAATACCATAAAAACTATACTGGATAATATTAAAAAAATAAATAATAATAGTGGCATGCTTGATTTATTCAAAATGTATAACGAGATAAAAAAAGGAATACCTTATGATTTATTCCAAAAATTAGAATTTAACTCATCGGCAAATATTGAGGGGCCTAAGGAAATAATTCTTTCTGAATATTTAGTGGGGAAGTAAAATGGATAGAAAAAATGCCGTAAAACTTGTTGAAAAAACTTTTGGGGGAGAGTTTAATGAGGATAGGTATTTAGAATTCGTTATCGAGATGTTTGGAGACAGTAGTTTTTTAAAATCTCCTAAGGAATATTCGATGTGGGAAGAATATGCTGAATATACTGATTCTCTCAAATATTACGGGACATATACGGACAGTTCCAATAAAACAATAGATGTTCTATCTGTGAGATTAAAAAAAGATAAATATGTTACTAAGTCGAGGACTGTGCAAAGGAACATTATTTTAAAGTGGATTGGGGGTACAAACAAAGATGGTGCATTAGTTGCATTTTACAGTGATGAGCTCGACGACTGGCGGTTTTCATTTGTTAAAATGGAGTATAAAATTACAGAAGATTTTAAAATTGAAAAGGGTTTTACTCCTGCTAAAAGGTGCTCCTTTTTAGTTGGGAAAAATGGGGCAAACTATACATGCAAAAAAAATTTTTTAAGATTGATAGTAAATGAAAATAACCCTGCTTTGGAAGAAATTGAAAACGCTTTCAATGTTGAAAATATATCTGATGAGTTTTTAAGAAAGTATGAAAATTTATTTTCGGGTAATACTCATAACTTAAAAATTGAAGAATCACAAATAATGGACTTAAAACATATAATGTTAGATTATGGGCGTTTGCCACTTGATAATCATCAAAAAAATATTTTAGATAAACTATTGAAAACCACAAGTAAAAACATTAAACGTTTCTTAATTAAGTACAAAAACAACTGTAATTATATACCCATCTCTGATTTTAAATTGAGAATGTTATTGTCGGATGAAGAATTAATTTTGTGTATCTTTAAAAATATGAAGTATGTGGGGAAAAATATAATATATTTGGATAAAACAGAATCAGAAATTGAAAAGGAACGCATTGAAAAAAACCAATTTAATAAATTGTTACTAAAATATAAAGACTTATATTGTCCAGATGGTCAAATTGAGATCATATATAAGATTCTTAAGTCTCAGACAGATGAACTAAAAAATATGTTGCTAAATTATGAACATATGTCACTTGATAATCATCAAAAGCAAATTTTAGATACAATACTGAAAACTATCGGTAGGAAGATATCATACATGAATATTTGGGTACATGATAAAGGCGGGATTACGAATACATACTCTTACAAAAAATACAAAATGAAAATGAGTAATAAAGACTTTGCATTATTTATTCTTAAAAATGCAAAGTGGAAAAATGGGACACTATATATTAATGAGCATAAGTGTGAAAAACAGTCATCAACTTTAAAGAAAGACAATACAGTCAAAAGAAGGGTAAAAACTAAAATGGTTATAACTTCATCAAAGAAAGTTGGAAAGTTGGAAAATATAATCATAAATAATAAATTAATGGTTAAAAAAGTTATGAGCTGTAAGTTTAATGATAACAATAATAAACTAATAGTTTATGTGGAGCATAATAAAAAACCATTAAAAATAACTATTATTGGAAAAAATAATAAACATATTTGTTATATAAACCAGAAGGGACTTAAAAATAAAGAAATAAAAGAAATTAAAAATAAGTATATAACACATTTAACAATTTGAATATATATTGATTCCAAAAATAGATTTAATCGGTTAGTAGGTATGAGGAACTTAAATAAAACTTTTTTGAGTAGTTAATAGGTGGAACCAATGGATAGAAAAAATGCCGTAAAACTTGTTGAAAAAACTTTTGGGGGAGAGTTTAATGAGGATAGGTATTTAGATTTTGTTGTTGAAATGTTTGGGGATAGTAGTTTTTTAAAAGAATCTCCTAAGGAATACCTGTGGAAAGAATATAGTGAATATGCCGACTATCTTAAGTATTACGGCACATATAAGGATAGCTCCAATAAAACAATAGATATTTTATCTGTAAAATTAAAGAAAAACAAGTATAGGGATAGATCAAGGACTATGCAGCGGAACCTTATTGCAAAATGGCTTGAAAATGCAAATAAGGACGCTGCAATAGTTGCATTTTATGGCGATGAGCTCGATGACTGGCGGTTTTCATTTGTTAAAATGGAGTATAAAATTACAGAAGATTTTAAAATTGAAAAGGGTTTTACTCCTGCTAAAAGGTGCTCCTTTTTAGTTGGAAAGAACGAACCAAACCATACCTGTAAAGAAAGATTTCTTGGCATGATAATAGCTGAGAAAAACCCAACTTTAGAGGAAATTGAAGAAGCATTCAGTGTTGAAAATGTATCCGATGAGTTTTTCAAAGAATATAAGGAGTTATTTTTAGATTTAAAAGATGAGCTCGACAAATTATTGGAATGTGATAAGGACATTAAAAAGGAATTTGAAGAAAAAGAGATTTCTACAGTGGATTTCGCTAAGAAATTGCTTGGACAGATTGTATTTATATACTTTCTCCAAAAAAGGGCTGGCTTGGTGTTCAAAGAGACCCTGAAACTGGGAAGTTTAAAGAATGGGGAGCTGGTCCAAAAGATTTTTTAAAGAGGTTGTATGCGGGAGAATATGCCAAATATGAAAATTTCTTTAAGGAGATGTTGGAACCATTATTTTATGAAGCGTTATCTACTCAGAGGGATGATTACTATTCTCCTTTTGACTGTAAAATCCCTTTCTTAAATGGGGGACTATTTGAACCTATTGGGGGCTACAATTGGAAAGAAATTAATTTAAAATTGGACAATGGAATTTTTGAAAAAATTTTTAATGTCTTTGATAAGTATAATTTCACAATAAAAGAGGATGAACCACTGGATAAAGAGGTTGCTATTGACCCTGAAATGCTTGGGAAGGTTTTTGAAAACCTATTGGAGATTAAAGATAGGAAATCAAAAGGGGCATTCTATACTCCAAGGGAAATAGTGCATTATATGTGCCAGCAGAGTTTGATTAATTATTTGGAAACGAATACGGACATTCCACGGGAAGATATTGAAAAATTCATATATCTCAGTGGATTTTCAACTTCGGAATATCAAAGAAAATTAATTGAACTTGAAAAAATAAATGAACAGATGAAAAAGTTTAACAATGTTTTATCAAAAGGATACAGAAAATTATTAAATGAGCGAATAAAGTTAATTAAAAATATAAACTTTCCAAAAAGCATATTGGATAATATAGAAAAAGTTGATGAGCTATTAAGATGCGTAAAAATAGCAGACCCTGCGGTTGGTTCTGGTGCTTTTCCAGTTGGGATTATGAATGAGATTGTAAAGGCAAGGTCTATATTAACACCTTTCTTAATAGCAAAGAATAGTGCAAAAATGGAAGACCGGACACTTTATAAATTAAAATGGGAAACTATTCAAAACTGTTTATACGGCGTAGATATTGATTCATCTGCTGTGGAAATTACAAAACTTAGGTTTTGGTTATCGTTGGTGGTGGATGAGGATAGCCTAAATAATATAAGGGCATTGCCAAATTTAGACCATAAAATAATGTGTGGAAATAGTTTGTTGGATGAATTTGAAGGAATAAAACTTTTTGATGATAGTATTCTTGAAATTCCCGAAGAAGAAGATAAAGAACCTGAGGAATTAAAAAAATTGAAAATTGAAAGGGAAAATTTAGAAAAAACCGCTAAGGAATTGATGTTAAAACAAAAATGGAAGGAACTTGAACCAGTAAGTAAAAAATTAAATGAATTATATGAATATATTAAAAAATTGGAAAATCAATATAAAAAATCAAAAAATAAAAATTTGAATGATTTACAATCTCAAATTACACTGTCCGATGCTATAAATATTAGGCGGAAAAAATCACAGGAGAAACTTGCAGAGCTCAAAAAATTGTATAAAGAATATTTCAATGCCCGAGCTAAACGGGATAAAAATGAGTATAAAGAAAAAATAGAAAAACTTGAATGGGAGCTCATAGAGGAAACACTAATAGAATCAGGAAATGAAGATGCACTGGAAAAATTGAAGCAGTATAAAAAATCAAGGTCAAAACCATTTTTCTTATGGAAGTTGTACTTTTCAGATGTATTTAGGAGAGAAAACCCTGGCTTTGATATAGTAATAGGTAATCCACCTTATGTAAGGCAGGAAAAAATAAAAGAATTAAAACCCGCACTTGAAAGAAATTATAAAACATATACTGGAGTTGCTGACCTTTATGTTTATTTCTATGAGTTGGGATATAATATTTTAAGAGATGAGGGAGTTTTAGCATATATTACAAGTAATAAATGGATGAGAGCAAATTATGGCGAAAAATTAAGAAAATTCTTTAAAGAAAATACGAGTATAAAGGAAATTATTGATTTTGGAGGGGAAAAGGTATTTGAAACTGCAACAGTGGATACAAATATTTTGATATTTAAAAAAGGATATAAAAAAGATAATTTAATGTCTGCGGTGGATTTCACAAAAATTAAAAATTATAATGGATTTATCGATGGGATAAAAAGCAATAGGTTTAAAATACCGCAATCAGATTTGAAAGAAAATTCCTTTAATTTATCGCCACCAGAGGAATTAAATTTAAAAAAGAAGATTGAAAAAATTGGAATACCTTTAAAGGATTGGGATATAAAAATAAATTATGGAATTAAAACAGGTTTTAACGATGCTTTTATAATTGATGGAAAAACTAAGGATGAATTAATTAAAAAAGACCCAAAGAACAAAGAGATAATAAAACCGATTTTAAGGGGAAGGGATATAAAACGATATGGTTATGAATTTGCGGATTTATGGTTAATTTTTGTTCCTTGGCATTTTCCATTGCATAATAATTCATCAATTTCTGGGGCATCAGAGGAAGCCGAAAAGGCATTTAAGGAGCAATATCCTGATATATACAACCATTTGCTAAAATATAAGGAAAAATTAAGTAAACGAAATAAGGCTGAAACTGGAAAAAGATATGAATGGTATGCTTTACAGAGATGTGCCGCTTCGTATTATAAGGAGTTTGAGAAAGAAAAAATAATTTATCCAGAATTTAGTAGTTCATCTTGCTTTTATTTTGACAATGGGAAATATTACACATCTGATACGGCATGGTTTATTGTTGGAGGTTCTAAATATTTGATGGTATTACTTAACTCGAAGGTAATATGGTTTTACTTAGAAAACATGGTATCCCAGCTCGGTTCGAAAGCCCTTAGGATGAAAAAAATATATTTAGAAAAACTACCTATCCCAAAAATCCCAGAAGACCAACAAATCCCATTCATAGAAAAAGCGGATAAAATGATTGAATTAAATAAAAAATTCATAAATAAAAAGAATGAATTTTTAAAATCATTAAACCTAACTAAAATTACTAAGAAATTAGAAACATTTTATAATTTAAGTTATGAAGAATTCCTAAAAGAATTAAAGAAGCAAAAAATTAATACAGATTCTTTAAACGATTTAGAAAACCGCTTCAACAGCTACAAAAAGGAATTAATGGAAATAAAACAGGAAATAGAAAAAACAGATAAAGAAATCGATAAAATGGTTTGTATAATCCTAAAAAAACTATAACATTTAAATAGTCTTAAATTACACCGTACAATATCTTATTGTTTTTCCTGTAATTCTTCTAATCTTTTTATTTTGTTGTGTAGGTTTTCTAAATATTCTGCGATTTCTTTCTGTCTTTGCAGGTCTGGTTTTTGTCTTTGTATGGAGGGATTAAAAGGTTTTTTAGCTTTTTGTTATATTGCACATTATGTTATTTAGCCCCATTAGTAAATGACACGATTAAAAACGATAAATTTTAAAAAATTGAAACAATTCTAGGATTTGTTGAGTAATCATAAAAAATAGATAAATTAATTATATTATTCAAATTCAATAGTGGCTGGTGGCTTGTCTGTAACATCCAAAACTACTCTTGCGACATTTGGAACTTCAGATGTTATTCTCTTACTTATTCTTTTTATAACTTCAAATGGGAGCTCAGGAACATGGGCAGTCATGGCATCTAATGATTTAACAAATCTTATTACAACGACCCAGTTGTATTCTCTTATATCTCCCTTAACTCCTGTGGCTTTTGTATCGAGAACAGCTGCAAAGTACTGCCATAAATCTTTATTCAATCCTTCTTTTTCTATTTCTTCTTCAACTATGGCGTTTGCCTCTCTACAGATTTCCAATTTTTCTTCGGTTATTTCTCCCAAAATTCTAACTGCCAAACCAGGACCTGGGAACGGCTGTCTGTATGCTATTTCATCAGGAAGTCCGAGCTCCTTTGCAAGTATCCTTACTTCATCCTTATAGAGCTCTCTCAAAGGTTCAACAACATCCAATACCATCCCACCAGGAAGTGCTATGTTGTGGTGGGTTTTGATGTTACCTTCACTTTCTATCCAGTCTGGTGCAATTGTTCCCTGAACTAAAACTTCTTCACCGTTTTCTTTTGCAACCTCTTCAAACACTTCTATGAATAATTTTCCTATTATCTTTCTTTTTTCTTCAGGGTCAGTTACTCCTTTCAGTTCCTTTAAAAATAGTTCTTTTGCATCTATTATTTTTAAGTTAAGTCCCATGTCTTCCTTAAATATTTTCCTTATTTCTTCTGCTTCGTTTTTTCTCATGAGACCGGTATCTACAAATACTGCCAAGAGTCTGTCTCCTATTGCCCTATCAGCCAAAACTGCAGCTACCGAACTATCTACGCCACCACTTAATGCAATAATTGCCTTTCTATCTCCAATCTGTTCTTTTATTTCATTTATAGCCTCTTCAATAACCATTTTAGCGTCAAACATTTAATCACCTTTAAAATGTATATTCGTTTTTTATTTGTTATTATTTTTTATCTTTATTATTTTTCTTATTCTTCCTTTAAGGAGCTTCTAACCAGTCCATCAAATAACGGATGCGGTTTGTTAGGTCTTGATTTGAATTCAGGGTGTGCCTGAGTTGCTACAAAGTATTTGTGGTCTTTAATTTCTATGAACTCTGCAAGCTTTCCATCAGGAGATGTTCCAGAGATGGTTAAACCGTTTTCTATAAGTATGTCGTGGTATTCTGGATTTACTTCATATCTGTGTCTATGTCTTTCATATACTTCTTTTTCACCGTAGAGTTTGTAAATTAAAGTATCTTCTTTTAAAATCGCAGGATAGGCTCCGAGTCTCATCGTGCCCCCTTTATCTGTGATTTCCTTTTGTTCAGGTAATAGGTCAATTACAGGATGTGGGGTATTTTCATCGAATTCTGTGGAGTTTGCGTTTTCAAGTTTGCATACATTCCTTGCGAATTCTATGACTGCACACTGCATCCCAAGGCAAATTCCTAAAAATGGTATATTGTTTTCTCTCGCATATCTTGCTGCATTTACTTTTCCATCAACTCCCCTATCTCCAAATCCACCTGGGATTAATATTCCATCTAGTTTTTCATCCTCTCGGTATTTATCCAATACTTCTTTATAGTTTTTATTTTCGAGCTCTTCAGCGTTTATCCAGTTTATATTTACCTTTGTATCGTTTTTAGCACCTGCATGGATTAAAGCTTCCATTATACTCGTATATGCGTCTTTTAACTCAGTGTATTTTCCTACGACACCAATTGTAATTTCATTTAACGGATTAATTATTCTATCGACAATAGCCCTCCATTCGGTCAGTTCAGGTTTTCTGTCCTCTAAATTAAGTTTTTTTGTTATTAACTTGCCTATTCCTTCCCTTTCAAGGTTTAAAGGTACCTCATATATGGTTCTTGCGTCCCTTGCTTCTACTACTGCATCCTTTTCGACGTCACAGAAGAGAGCAAGTTTTTCCCTTATTTTTTCGCCCATTGGGGTTTCTGTCCTACAAACTAAAATATCAGGTTGAATGCCTATACTTCTAAGTTCTTTAACACTGTGCTGGGTAGGTTTTGTTTTAACCTCTCCAGCTGTTTTTATAAATGGTAGCAATGAAACATGGATGTAGAGGACGTTTTCTCTTCCAACATCTTTTTTAAACTGCCTTATGGCCTCTAAAAAAGGCAGACTTTCAATATCTCCAACAGTTCCTCCGATCTCAATAAGTGTAATATCGTGCCCCTCTCCGAGCTCCTTTATCCTATCCTTTATTTCATTGGTTATGTGGGGTATAACTTGAACCGTTTTTCCCAAATAGTCTCCTCTTCTCTCCTTTGAAAGGACACTCCAATATACTTTACCTGTTGTAATATTGTTTTTTGCCTTTAAGTTGGTGTCAACGAATCTTTCATAGTTTCCAAGATCTAAATCTGTTTCTCCACCATCATCTGTAACAAATACTTCACCGTGTTCGTAAGGGGACATAGTTCCAGCGTCAATCTGTAAATATGGGTCGATTTTTACCATATTAACTTTGAAACCTCTTGCCTTTAAGAGCCTACCTATGGAAGAAGCGGTTATTCCTTTTCCAAGTGAAGAAACTACGCCTCCAGTAATAAAAATATACTTCATTATATCCCTCTTAAAAATAATAAAAACTAAAAATTATCGTGAGTTAATTTTCCAAAATATGGTAGTTGACAATTAAGTAATATAACTAATCATACCATTAAAAGATAGTATTTAATTCTTAGTATTTTTTTACAACTTTTAACAACACAGTTGGTGTTTTAATTTAATGTAAGAGCTAGTGGTTAATAACAACCTTTCGTCAAACGACTATAATAACAATATAATATAAATGTTATGATCTGATAGATTAATGATCCTATAATATTTACGTTAATTGAATATGAATATCGATCCAAAACTATTTAAGAGGATTCATAGAAATAAGAATGAAATACCACATAAGATTTTAAAAATTAGAGTATGATAAATTGTTTGTAGAATAACAACTGTGCAATGATGAGTGCCGACTTCACTGAGATTATCGCCAATTCCGATTTTGTTGTTGGTGAGCTGTGAAACTAAGATTTCACAATCAATGATGACATCGGGGACGACTGAGCACAGCTTTTTTAAACAGTAAATAATAAATTACAATAATTAAATGGTCAATTAACTAAAATCAAACAAAGTTTGCTGACCATATTTCAAATCAAATTCTTCTAAGACTTTTTTTCCGATTTTATCTCCAAGCAAACTGATGACTTTTGACTGGTTCTTTGGAATGTCATCTTTGCTTTTTATTCCAGCGTTGTATAGTTTTCTGGCCCTAACTCTTCCAACGTGTTTAATTTTGAGTAACTCAATGATATCTTTTTTAGCACCATACTCGAGTCTTATCTCCAATTCAGATAAACAGTCTTTGATTTGTTCATTTTTTAAATTTAATTGATTAAATATTTCTTTTGCAGAATATGCCATCCATTTAGCCTGTTCAACTTTGTACTTTAAAATCCCAGGTTCAATTCCATACCTTTTTAATATATCCTCCTCTGGAACCTCATTAATCCAGTCGTAGAACATCTTTGCAGTTTTAAAGCTTTCTAAATTTTCCCAGGAATAATCATCAATATTTAAGTCCATCATTTCTAAAATTAAATCTTCTTCTTCATGATTTCTTACTCTTAAAGGGGGCCTCATTTCCGTGGTCATTGACAGTACATATAACATATAGAGCTCTAGATTTGTATTTAACTCAGAGGATTTGTTGATCTTTTTTAATCCATCTATAATTATTTTTGCACTATATGGATCAATATACAGTTCTGAAACTCTTTTCCCAAGTTTTGTTGGTGTAAATGCAACGATAAAATCATAATCCTCTAAAAAATCAACGACTTCTTTTACATTCCTCAAAACTCCTTGGAGACTTCCATACTGGTGAGCATAAAATGTGTTTTTTATAAAGTTTTTTAAATCCATTTCATTTTCAACTTCCCTCGTGGATATCAATCCAAGGATATGGGTTCTAAGAACTTTTTGATTGGAAAGTTTTGAGTATATGTCCTCCACCTTTCCAGTTAAGTATTCAAAACCTTTTTCAACATCGTTTGGATTTTTTATATAGACTATTCCTTCACCATAAGGATCTAAACCAGGTCTCCCGGCTCTTCCAATACATTGCTGAATTTCCATTTTTGAAATTGGAGCCATACCTCTACCGGAAAATCTCTTTAAATCCCTTACAATTGCTCTTCTACAAGGTAAATTTAGTCCAGCAGAGTTATGTACTATAAATCCATTTGCCACAACATAATGGTCATTTGTCCCATCATCTGGTAGTTCTATGTCATAAGCATATTTGTCATTTACCTTTATTTTTTTAATTTCTTTGATCATGCTCCAATAAATATCTCCATCATAATATTCTTTTTTCCAACTATGTCTCATTTCTTTGTAGAGTGGCTTGCCACAAATTGGGCATTTTTCAAGATTTACTAAGAAGTCATACATTTCTTCTAAGTTCTCTTTATCTTTTATATTTTTATTAAGAAGATTCATTAAAATTTTTCCTTTATCATTTAGAGAATAATATACTCCTTTTTTATTTCCACCTATCTTTTCTCTTATGATAAACTCAAAATGGGGATTCTTTCTCTTTGAATAGTAGTTATTGTAGTTCATAACCAATTTTTTTCCATTTAATAGTTCAAAAAGTAATTTTACACGCTCTTTATTTAATTCATTCTGACTTTTTGTTCTTGGCTTAAACATAGTTAAATCAATGCTAAATCCGCAATCACACCACATTTTAGCAATTTCCTTACTTTTTACGATTTCTTCCAATTTTCTTCTTTTTTCCTTGTGTCTCAGTGGAATATTTTCATAAAATCTTTTTACACTTACAAAATCACCAATTATTAGTTCATAAATATCTCTACTTTTGTATTCTTTATTATTTGTTGGCGATCGAAGCGAATCCTTTGGATTCGCTGTCGAAGCAAATCGAAGATTTGCTGACTCACGAAACCTTCGGTTTCGTCGAGACTTACAAAACCTGAAGGTTTTGTTAAGCTTCATAACTTTTCCTTTTCTTTTTCTAATGGTGCTATGTATTCCAAACCTCAATAATGCTAATTGTAGTTTTTTGATTAGATTTTCTGATATCGAAGAGAATCCTATTTTCTTTCTGTTGGCATTAATGTATCCATCACTATCAAACAACCCTGCAATAAAGTGTGATAACTTTTCCAATGGAAGAATGTAAAATACATCAATATTTTTGTTATCCTTAGTGAGCATATTTAATTCATTAAATACTTCCCTTAGTCTTTTTGAATATACATAATGAGAAACATTTCCTTCCTCTTTAATTTTTAAAAAGTATTTTTTGTGAAGTTTAGAGTCATCAAAATTTGGCGGGTATTTTGGATTAAACGTAATATCGGGACTACCTCTAAATACATTTTTTTCGATAACACCGGTATAGCCATCTCCTATAAAATATCCAATGAAATAAAGGTCCCCATAGGATAAATCAATATCTCTTTCTTCAACCACTATTTTATCAGCAGTAGCCACATAGTCCCCCACTTTTAAATCCTTTGCTTCTTTTTCACAGGTCTCTTTTCCTTTTTTAACTAAGAACAAATGATTGGGGGTTGTGGTAATTTTTAGCCCATTTGCGGTTTTTACAACAATATTATATTCATGTTGCGGGGTTTTATGAACTTTCCAACAATCCACTGGTCTTATTTTATTTCCACACAATGCAAATACCTTTTCATTTTTATTCAATTCTGTAATCTTTTTAAATCCACTTTCTTGCAATATCTCGGTATTTGCATTTAAACAGAGTGTCGGAGTACAGCATATAACCTTTATCAGTTTCTTTCTGAATCCTTCTTCAACTATTTTCCTCTGTTCATAGGTAAGACCTGCATGGTGAAATGCCACCCCTTTTTCAATACATTCTGCAAGAGCTCTACAGGTTTCAGTTGGTGGATCGAATATGCTTAAAACTTCGTCTTTCAGTTTTTGAAGTTCGTGTTTTTCACTGTGGGATAAGTATTTCTTTAAATTCAATTTTTTTGCTTCACTAACCGCTCCTCTCTTAGAATTACAAAAAATTAAACATGAACCATCTTCATCGATACAATCTACAACCAAATTCATAATGTCATTTTTATAACTATCGTTTAGGGGTTTTTGGAGTGAGCGAAGCGAACGGAGAGCAACGAAATCACTCTTCGTGATTTCGTCTAATGAATTATTTTCATCAATGTATTCTATTTTGTTTTTATAGAATATTCCTTTTTTTAATTCCACAGGTCTCCAATCATCAATTACAAGTGTTGCATTTAGCCAGTTTGCAAGTTCCTCTGGATTCCCAACAGTTGCAGACAAACCGATTAATTGGATATTATTTAAATTCTTTAATTTCGTTAAAATGATCTCAAGGGTTCCTCCTCTTTCATCATCCCCTATTAAATGGATTTCATCTACCACTACAACAGAAACCTTATCTATCCAATCGATCCTATGTCTCATTAAAGAATCAAGTTTTTCAGCAGTAGTTATGATTAGATCGTAGCTCGATAAATTCTCTTTTTCATCAAAATCTCCAATGGACAAAGCCACTTTTAAACCATATTTTTCATATTTTTCTTTAAACTCGTCGTATTTTTCATTTGCAAGGGCTTTTAATGGAACTATAAATAGTCCCTTTTTCCCTGTCGGTTGTTTGTTTTCATCCAATAGATGGTTTATTAGGGCTATCTCTCCAATAAGGGTTTTTCCACTGGCTGTAGGGATGCATATTAAAAAATTCTTTTGTTTATCAAGTAGTCCATGTTCCAATACCTTTTTTTGCGGCGGCCTAAGTTCCGTTATGCCGTTGTCGTTTAATACACTAAAAACATAATGCTGCATTTTTTATTCACCAGCCATTTAATGAGCTCTTATAATTGTCCTACAAATATGTAAGTTATCTACCTTTAAATCTAAACTTAAAATTTGTTAAATAAATTCCAATTAAAATTTAATGATATTTATAGTGGTGTGCATTACTTACTAAACATAAAATAAACTGTTAATTGAAAAATATGGTTTATTTAGTACTGTTATTCAATTTACGATATATTGATCGGTTTATTTAAATTGCACACCAATATATATCACCCTTCGTAGAACGACTATAAATATCAAAAATTGAGTTTAGTGATATTAATTAAAAGGATTTTTGAATTTAAATACTTTTTATAATTCCATATATTAATAATATACAATAATATTTTTTGTAAAACAATATTCAAAATTATTACAAAAATTATATGGGAAAACTATAAATATGAAATATTATAATAACGTAATACTGTATTAAGTTATCTTAAAATAGTGTGAAATAATGCAAAAAAGGTGAAAACATGCACATACCAGATGGTTTTTTACCCATATGGGAAAGTGGTATTTTCTGGGTAGTGTCACTAATTTTCATATTGCTGTCTCTTAAGTGGGCATCAAAAGAAATGAACGAAAAGACAGTGCCGCTCTTTGCAGCATTAGCTGCAGGTATCTTTGCTATTCAAGCTATGAACATGCCAATACCATGGGGTACAAGTGGACACATGGTAGGAGGAGCTCTAGCCGCCATTATTTTTGACTCCCCATGGGCAGGAGTTTTACTGTTAACACTGGTTTTAATTGTTCAAGGTTTGTTCTTTGCAGACGGTGGCCTATTAGTAATGGGGGCGAATATTTTTAATATGGGAATTATTGGTGGTTTTATAGGTTATTACGTATTTAAAGCATTAAAAAACACCAACACAACTGTTGCAGCATTTGCTGCAGGATGGGCAAGTCTGTTTTTATCTGCAATAGCCTGTGCAATTGAATTGGCAATTTGTGGAACCTTTCCTCTTGATAAAGGGTTACAATTCATGGGATTATACCATGCAGTAATTGGACTTATTGAAGGAGGTATAACTGCCATAGTGGTTTCATACCTCTCATCTGTAAGGCCCGACTTGGTTAAAGGGTTAAGCAAGGTGATGAGTCATGGACAATAAGATATTGATTTCAGGCTTGATAGTTGCCCTATTGATAGGTATTTTGGCACCATTCTTGGCATCAGGAGATCCCGATGGTTTAGAAAGTGCTGCGGAAAAGATAATCAATGAACATGTATTGCACAGTAATTTAGAAGAAGTAGGGCTTGAAGAAGAAGGTACTGTAGTACCGTCTCCAATGCCTGACTATTCAATCGAAGGAATGGATAAAATCGGAGAAATAATTGCAATGCTTGTTGGTATAATCATAATGACTGGTGTTGCATATGGAGTAGCTGCAGTTTTCAAAAAGTCAAACGCAGTTAGTGAATAATTAATATTCTTCTTTTTTAGTTTTTGATGAACCAAATATCATAATTAAGATATTGCAAATTTTCATTTTGGGCTATATTTTATATACTATGAAAATATTATTAATTTTAAAAATGATCTGATTTTATAATCAAAATAATATAGTATTCTTACCGGTGATTTTTTTTGCATGGCTCACTATATAGTATTGAAAAAGAAAGTTTTAAAAAGAGTTTAATTCATGACATGGATCCAAGAGTTAAATTATTATCTATTTTCTTAATAATATTGGCGGCCACACTTTCAAACAATGTTTACTCTATGATTTTAATTGAACTTTACCTGATTTTATTGATGATGGTGTCTAGGATCTCTTTATCTTATGCACTTAAAAGAATATTACTCATATTACCATTTGGAGGATTTATATCATTATTTCAACCATTTGTACATGGGGAAACTGTAGTTTTTCAGATTTTTAGCTTACCTGTGTATCAAGAGGGGCTATCTTTTGGTCTAATATTATTCTCGAAATTTTTAGTTTCTGTAACCTCCGTAGTCTTTCTATCTTTAACAACACCTATGCATGAAGTTATAAGCGCAGGAAGAAAATTAGGACTCCCAAATATAATGTCAACACTTTTGGGATTAATGGTGAGGTATTTATTTATAATGTATGATGTTTTGGAATCTACCTTAAGGGCCCAAAAAGCCAGGTGTTTAAATAGAAAAAACTTAACCTATATACAGATGTTAAACATATTTGGATACAGTGTAGGAGCTCTTTTTTTAAGAGCGTATGAACAAGGAGAAAGGACATACTTAGGAATGATTTCAAGAGGATACTCAGAAAACTCAAAAATAGGGCTGTATGAAAGAAACATTGGATTTAAGGAAATTGGATTTTTAATATTTACCATTATTTTTTTGATTGCGGGGCTGGTGCTATTTAATTAACTACAAGTTATTATTTTATTTTTATTTAATAAATATAGTAGTGAAATTTTCTTATATTATCAAAATGTCATAGGCAATTATAAATATTCAAATATTCTATAATATATTGAAGCATTGTTTAAAACTTGGAATGGTGAAAAGGATGGATTTAGAAAGGCTTTATGTTACCCAAGCCCTTTGTGAATCAAATGTTTTTGAAAAGTTAAGAATGATTATTGCAGAGAAAGTATCTGGAATTTATGATGTTAAAATTACAAACACATTAAATAACAAATACTATTTTTTGAAATTCGTAGTTAAAGCCACAACTGAAAACTACACAAAACTCTGTGAAGTTTTGCAAAACAACGGAGTAATATTGATAAACTGTTATGAGCTAATTTTTCCATCATATAAGATTACAATCAAAGGGGATGCTGAAAAGTGTTTGACAATTCAGAATGAAATATTGAAGACACTTCTATCATATGGCTCAGTACCTTTAAAAACTGAAATGAATTCGGATGATTTCATAGTGGCCACATGTGATATAATTGTTACAAACAAAGATCCATCTAAATCCATGAGCTTTTTGGAAATTATGAGAAAAAACAGTGATTTGAAGTTTAAAATAATCCCGATTACAGGATACGACTGATAGTGCAGTAATATTTTACAGTAATAAAAGATTTACAGTAATATTGTATATTCTGTAGGGATTTATGGGTGGTTTAATGATCTTTCCCTTCTTTCGTTCAAAATCTAGCAAACTAAAAAAATTATTAGAGGAGGATCATCTCAGTGAAGCCCAAAAACTCATAGACGAGGATGACTCACTGATAGACGATCTTATACATATTCTAAACTCCAGTAATCCAAAATTAAAGTCCAATTCAATTTTCTTAGCTACAAAAGTATTTCTAAAGTACGGCAGAGATATTAATAAATTAATCCCCCACATAAAAAAATTCCTAAACGATGAAGATGAAGATATGATTTTAAATGCACTAGTTTCTCTAAAAATGATCGTTGAAAAAAACCCAGAATACTTTAAACTATTTGAAAAAGAAATCTGGAAAATCAACAAAAAAATTGTGAATCTTCAGATAAGGGAATATACTTGGGAGCTCATTAAGAAATATGGTGAAGTGAAAGAGTACAAGTTGGACGATCGTCAAAAGAAAATGCACGAGCAGATAAAAAGATTAATGCAATCAAGTGAACAAGAATCACTACTTAGAAAATTATTTGAAATTGGTTCGTCAATGCTCGACTTAGAACCTGAAAAACTTGAAGTTACTGAAGAAAAGCTAAGAACATCAATATCTAAAGAACAGATGAAAATCGACCTTGATATAATAAAAAGCGGTGGAATAACAAATATGGATCCTTTAAATATGATTTATATACTTTCTAAAGTGCCGGAACTAAATAAAAATGAATTAGAACGGATCATTGACAAAGTTTTAGATCTTCTGGTTAGTGATAATAATATAATCAGAAATATGGTTCTAAATACTATATATGATATATCTAAAAATTATCCTGATATTATTTACAACCACTTAGGTAAATTAGAGGAGTATGCCAAGAAGTTTGGGGGCAGAAACAACATATTTAAGTCAATATTAAAAGAAATTTCAAAAGAATATGATTTAAGAAATACTCCTTTGGCTAAATACGTTGAATAATTAAAATTTATACGGGAAGTTCCTTATGAGCTCATTCATTCTTTCAGCATCAATATATTCTTTATTACCTATCTTAAGTATTCTTTCATTGGTTATTTTCCCAAAAGGTATTGCAGGGCATCTTTTTTCAATTGTTATGTCTAAAACTTTATCAAGATCTTCTTCATTGATGCATACAAGATATGTCCCCAAATACCTTGTAGCTCTTGGATAGGGTATGGAGTTTATTTCAATACCTTTTTTTGCTTTAACAAGCATTTCAAGTAAATTACAAAGCCAGCCTCCTCTTGAAGCATCCTTACAGGCATGAACTTCAATATCATTATTTTTTATGATTTCCAGGTAGGTTTCAAATTTGTTTTTTGCCTTTTGAACTCTCTCCCCAATATCTCCTTCAACAGGATGTCCGAGCATTATAATTATATCATTTTCTTTTGCACCGCCGTCTCTGATGATTTTATCGCTTATCAATTCTCCAAATACTGCAACACTCATACATGATTTTAAGTTTTCTACAGTTTGAGTGTTTCCCCCAACAATAGGGATGTTTAGACCCATAGACTGTTTTTTCAATCCATCAACTGCCATCTTTATTTCTTCCTCATTCTCTGCCTGGATTGCATCCATTGCATAAAGTGGCTGAGCTCCCATTGCTACGACATCGCATGAGGTGTGAATTAATGCAGTTTTTGAACCAAGTTTTAAAGGATATGGACCTTCCATGTTTATTACATTTTTTCCGATAACAACCGCATCATCTCCTGCTCTAATTCCACTTATTAATTCAGGAAGTTTTGAATCCATCTTCCAGAACTCTTTTCTTGGATAATTCGTTTCCATCATGTGTTCTATTGCGTAGTTTACTTCATATTTTATGTTTTCCATGATTTCATCTCGTTTATTTTAATCTAAATAAAATTCACTTCAATTATTTTAATTCTCCTTGTTAAATTGTAAAGATTGCCGTCCCCTAATATAGTGATGTGCAATTTCAATTAGTATATTACACACATTTAAATTAAATCGAGACAAATTCCAAGGAATTTTAGACTCACAAAACCATCGGTTTCGTCGAGAACATAAAATATTGTTTAATTTGAAAATATGACAATTAAAAATAAATTTCAGGTGCAGTTTATTCGTAATACACACTCTCTATAAAACACCGACTACTATTACTACCATTGTAACATAGTATATAATAATATATAATATTAAATTCTTAAAATTCAACGTACTATATTGTGTAAAAAATATCAAGGGGGTAACAATGAATAATTTTAAAAGTGCTATTACAGGGTTTATTCTATTACTATTAGTCGGGGTTATTGGGGTAACCGGAATATCATTCGCACTGGATGGATGGTACATCGTAGATGAAACCGAAGTAGGAATTGTAAAAACATTTGGAAAAATAAACCAAGAACCTGTAGGTGCAGGATTACATTTCAAATTACCAGTTGTTCAGTCAGTCGTAAAAATGAATACTTACGAAAAAACATTAGATATGACTCAAAAACAAGGGAACGCAATAAAAGCGTTAACAGCTGAAGGATTACCTGTAGTCATTGATATATCGATACAGTACAAAATCAATCCTAACAAAGCACCAGAGTTGTACGCCACTATAAAAAATCCAGAATCATGGATGACGAGTAGAATAAGGGCAAAAGTAAGAGATATAATTGCCCAATATACTGTAGAGGACCTATATACAGACAGGAGAACAGAAGTTCAAGAAAAAATTGCATCTGCAGTTCAAAAAGAGTTTGACAGTAAGGGAATAATGATAACTGCCACGTTGATTAGGAATATTGATTTGCCAGATCAGGTTGAAGGTGCCATTGAACAGAAACTGAGGGCAAAACAGGAAGCAGAAAAAATGAGGTTTGAAGTACAAAAAGCGAGATTAGAGGCAGAAAAGAAAATTGTTGAAGCTCAAGGGCAGGCAAATGCTACAGAGATTATGGCTAAAGCCATTAGAAAGAATCCAGAAATTCTTGAATATAAAAAACTAGAAGTTTTGGAAAAATTGGCTGAAAACAACAACAAAGTGTTCGTTGTTCCTGGTTCGAATGATTTGTTACTTAACGTAAATTAAAGTGATTATTTTTGTTTTACTATTCTCTTTTTTCATTAGGGAGTTTTGGTTTTTTTGTAATTGGTGGTTTTGTTTTACGTTTACTTTTACTATTTTCTTTCTCTTTTTTCTCGTCTTTAAAGATGAGTTTTTCAAACAAAATCTACATGTATGGGTGGGCGTATGTGAAAGACAATATAATGATGGACATGAATAAAGAACAATTAAAAGAATAATTATGGGTTTAAGGAAGTGTTTATCGAGATAATTTATACAATATGATCTGTGAAACAATGTTTTTAAGTGAAGTAACATACTGTTGAAGTTATAGTGATTTGAATCGTGCTTATGAATTTCATCTGCTGCTGAGCTCAGGTGGCATATCGAATAACTTACCTTCCAAATTTAATAGCGTCTTTTCTACATGCACTCATACACTCAAAGCACCTTACACATTCCATCTGGTCTATTTTATCAACATCAACTATTTTTATTTGCATTGGGCATTTGAACTCACACAACCTGCAACCTATACATTTATTCTTATCGAGCTCTAATTTAAATATTGAGAACCTTGCAAGTATACTTAATAACGCTCCTACTGGACAGACATACTTACAAAAGAACCTTGGGTAAATAAAGCCCAAAACCAAAAATAAAGCCAACAATAGGTATGAGAATTCATATAAATCAATAAACGCTCTAACCCCCAATACATAAGCTAGGACTATTATCGAAACCAATACAACATACTTAAAATACTTCAATTTATTGTGTATATGCTCTGGAACAGTTGGTAGTTTTTTTAATCTGGATATTTTTACTCTTGCTTGATAAACCAAATCAAACAAGAATCCAAAAGGACACATCCACCCGCAAAATACCCTCCCCGCAATAATTGCTAATATTATAATAACAATTTTTACATTGATATATGCATTCCCACTTAAAATAAATCTTACAATAAACCCTATAATACTTAAATAAAAACCAGCAACAACCAGTGCACGTATAAAAAAGAATGTTTGAGAGATTTTTCTTAATATTTGTATTTTATCCATAATCCCACCATTTATAAATAAATGTCGTTTTATTATATGATAAAACCTTCGGTTTTGTCGATTAGTTTTTTAAAAACAACAATATTAGTAAACTCCTAATTTTACAACCTACATTTAAATTTTAAGTATAAAAAGGTTTTTAACTAATTATTTAAAAAGGTATGGCACAAAAATTAAGCAATTTGTGTAAAGAATATATGCAATTATTCACAAAAATAATAAATTAGTATTTTTTTAGTATTATCAAAATAGATAGTTTATTAATTTTCCTTTTTAAAAATATAAAAAATATGCCATTGTAATTTACAAAGGCATAATATGCATTATAACAGTTTCGAGTTTTACTTAAAGGAAATTCGAAACTTAATTTATAATTGTGAATGTAATAAAGTGATATTATTTTTATCCTTTATCCATTTTGGACAAAATTAAAAGTACTCCAAAAAAACCAAAATATTATATATTCTAAAAATCAAATTATATTTTGTGATATTATGAGTAATTTAATAGTGGTAGATTATGACAAAGATGCTGAGAGAAAGAGGATTGATTACCTAATCGAAAGATGGTCAAATAAAGGAAATTTGGAGAAAATAAGAAAGATGGCTATAATAGCAGATATAGATGACGTGGATGGATTTGTAAAGGATATTATGTCCCGTTTGGAAGGAAATCCTGAAGAGAAAGTGAGGGTCTATGAAATTAAAGAATTGAAAAAAACAATATCTTCAAAAAAAACCACACTGAGCTATAAGATTACCGATAAAAAAGAAGCTGTAGAGGGTTTTTTAAAATATCTTATGATAAAACTCGGTGCAAGCTACGAATGTTCTGTAAATGGTACAAAAAAATACGAAGTATACACAAAAAAAGGGAATTGTTCCATTTCAATCAAATTAAAAGAAAATAATGAAAATAAATTGATAATAAACTTTGAAATTGAAGGTTACGGCGAAAGTGTGGATTTAATAAAAAATAAAATTGACAATGATATGAAATTATTTATTGAGGGGTTATTATGAGTCTGTTTTCAGAGGGGAATTATGAACAATTAGATAAACTAAAACAAAAAGCAAACAGAGTATTAAGGGATGGATACGATATAATATATGAACCTTATGAAAAAGGGTGGAGTTATGGAATAGAATAAAAGAAAACTATGAAAAATACAAAGATGGGGAATGCGGGACTTTTTCAAAAGACCTTGACAATGCCGTAAGAAGAGATTTTGAATGGGCATTAGCAACACTTGCATTTAGTTTTTACCATAACAACGAATCATTTCCAGCAATTAAGCGATATAGTTTTAAGGAGCTCGAACTTGTGGAGTATATTTTAAAATATAACGTATTTGAAATCTGGACAGCAGATGATATTTTAAGGGAAATAAGCAAAGCAAATAGAGACGGCACAGATAAAACCTTAAACCTTCTTAAAGAATATTATAACAACATAGGAAAAAAAGTTGATGAAATTATCAAAGACCACACGATAAAACTTCCAATAAGGGATTATGCCCAAACAAAATGGAAAGAATACAAAACTAAAATGGATGAAGCAATATTCAGGGCAATGAAGGAAATAGATTGGTTTAGTGATTTTATAACGGGCGTAGATAATAAAATCCAAAAACTTGAAAATGAAATTTACGAGCTCCGTGATTTTGTAAGGGTGGAAAAGAGAAGGTTGAGGGATGAACTCAAACGAGAAAAAGAAATAGAACTGTCAAAAATTGAGGAAATGAAAGAAGAGTTAAAAAGAAGGTTTGAGAGGGAAAAAGAAAAGATAAGAATAGAAATTGAAATGGAGAAAAATAGGGAGCTCCGAGAGAAACTAAACAAAGAAATTGAATATATTGAAGAGGATTACAGGGACTTTATTGATGAGTTAAATGAAAAAATAGAATCACTGGAATCAGAAAAAACAGAATTAAAGGAGAAAAATGAGAAATTAACTGACCTTTTAAAAAGGATAAGGGATGCTAAAAAGGAAGGTTCGAGATTTGTAAGAACAGAAAACGCATTATCCTATGAGGAATGGTTTATTGGACGATTGGATAAAAAATTAGATGAAATGAGGAAAACGGGCGTGAAAGTTGAAAATAAAACTTTTAAAATAATCTCTATTGAAGAAGTATTTAATCCAAACAATTCAGTGGAACTTCCTAAAAATAAACAAATAAAAGCAGTGTTAAAGGAGAAAAAGCTTAATCCGTTTGGTAAAAAGATGGAAGTAATGTTGAGGGGGATGTTCTTAGCAAATGGGGGAAATTACAAAAAAATGGGTTTTGATGTTTATCCAATATCATTGGGTAAAATAATTGAGGTGGTGGAGAATGTGAAAGATGGCAGTTTTGATAAAATTGTGTTACTGATTGCCTCACCAACGGGTTTTGAGGATGAAGTAATTAAATTTGTCAATTCTGATGACTTTAAAATGAGATATTTATCCAAAAAAATTGCTCTCGCACTTCTCGATGTTGAAACTGGAAATTTATACTATAATGAAGTGGATGAGTATGCAAAGGCATTTGCACCATTGATGAGCTTGGAATTTGATAAGGAGAAGGTTGAAAGATTGAAAAAGTATATTGATGAGAACATATTTATAAAAAGATATATTACGCTGGAAGAGGCTATCAATGAAGTTGGGGATGAAAGGGTGGCAAAAAAGGTATTTTATGAGTACGAATCTTCTGGAAAGGGGGAAACTAAATATTATAAAGAAATTGGTTTTGTTTTGTTAAAAAAATAATTAGAAAATAATTAGGAAACTAACTAAAATAAAATAGGTGAAAAAATGAGTTTATGGAACAAAATAAAAGGGAAATTACAAAAAAATCCAATAGAAAAATTAACAATAAGAGACTTAGAGGGGGAAAGAATTAGATTAAAAAGTAAGTTAGATAGGGTGAAAAAAGAGATAAAATCATTGGATAAGCAAAAAAAGCAATTATTCAAAGAAGGGGTTGGTGCCGATAAACTCACAAAAAAAATGCTTGCACAGGACATAAAAAGTGTTGAAATGGAAATGAGATTAAAGTATAAAAGCTTCCAAACTTATCAGAAGCAGTTTAATTTTGTAAATAACCTGTTAATTGTTAAAAAATACGAAAAAGAATTGAAAAATATAGGAATGTGGAATAAAATTAACAACATACAACCTGAGCTCTTGGAGTTAAAACTGAGTGATATAATACTTGATGGTAAGGAGTTTGACCAAACTGTTGAGGGGTTGAATAAAGTATTTGAAATGAGAATTGATGATTTTGATGAGGAAGTCGATAGCACAGAGAAAAAACTATTCGATGCATGGGGGCAGGCTGAAAGTGGTGATATGGAAGCTGATGAGGTTGTGAGCAATTTGAACTTGGATACTGATGGGGAGGAAGAAGAGGACGATGAAGAATTATTTAAGAGATTAGAGAAGGAGAATCAATAATAATTTAATTTTTTATTTTTTTGAATATAATGTTATGTGGGATATTGTGGTATTTGATAAGATTAAAATCCCGATATCTTATGAAGTAGTGGCATCAGCGGAGGTAATAATCCATAAGATTAAATTAGGTTTCAAATGTGATTAAAATATCTCAAAAAATGAGGGGATAAAATGTTAGGTAAATTAAAAAGTCTGTTCTCTAAAAATAAAAATCCATTAGATATGCCATTAGATAAACTAAACGAATCAAAAATAAAATTGGATATTCAAGTTAAAAAATTAGAAGATGAGCTCTCAAAAATAGACGACCAAATTACAATATTGTTTGGAAAGGCAAAGAGCTCTAAAAGCAAAAGTGAAGAATTGACAATTGCTACAAAAATAAAAACTCTCAGTCAAAGAAAAAAGCAATTACAAAATTCTCATGCTCTATTAAACAAACAGGTGAGATTCGTAGATAATCTTTTAGTAATAAAAGAAAATGAAGAGATTTTAAAATCCACGCCTTTATGGAACACACTAAACAGTATGTCGCCACAGGAGTTGGAAAATTATCTAATTAATATGAAAATAAACAGTGAAAATATTATCGGAACACTAAATAACGCTCTCGGTATCACCGATGACATGCTGAGCTCGGCATCAGAAGAACATGATGAGGATATTGCTGATATTTTAAATACAATACATGCGGTTAAAGAGGGGGAATTGGATATTGACGATGCAAAGGAAATAGTATCCGATGAAAAGAAGCAGGAAAAAGAAGACGATTTTGAAAAGGAATTGAAAAGAATATTAGAAGAATAATTATTATCACTATTTTTTAATAATTATATTATCATATTTGGGGGGATTATATTGGAAATTGATTTATCCGGAGCTCTGATGAGTCAGTTTAAAAGAGCTAAAAAAGAATATGAGATAGCAAAGGAGAAAAAGAACGAAAGTATTGCTAAAAAAAAGGCGTTAGAATGTGCCAAATTATTGAGACAAATAGCAAAGTATGATGGATACAATGAAAAAAGCTATTTGGAGAAAGCTAAAAAATGGGAGTTAGTGGCAAATAACATAGAAGAAGTATTTAATCCATCAAAAGCTAATAAATCCAAACCTACAAAAAAATCAGCACCATCAAATAAACCAAACTCATCAAACACCACAGAGGATGAGGCAGAAGATGAAATTGATAAGTTTAAAAATTTTGTGAAAAATAATTTAATACAAAAATCCACTATGAAGTGGGACGATATAGGGGGGTTAGAAGAAGTAAAACAGCTTATGATGGAAACCATAGTAATATCAGCACTTCAAAAGCCTGCATCAATACAACCATGGAAAGGGATTTTATTATTTGGACCACCAGGAACAGGTAAAACACTATTAGCTTCTGCATGTGCTGGAAGTTTGGAAGCAACATTCTTTAATGTGAAGGCATCATCCGTATCAAGTAAATACTACGGCGAATCTTCAAAAATTGTAAGTGCATTATATGATGTTGCAAGGGAGCTCCACCCAAGTATTGTATTTATTGATGAAATCGATGCCTTAACAACAAAGAGGAGCGATGGAATAAGTGAGGCATCAAGGAGGATGTTATCAACTTTATTAACAGAATTGGATGGTTTTCAAGATAAGGGGAGCGATAGGTTAATATTAACACTTTCGGCAACAAATACGCCATGGGATTTAGATGAGGCGGTGCTTTCAAGGTTTTCAAGGAGAATTTATATTCCTTTACCTGATAAAGAAGCTACAAAGGAAATTATTAAAATTAACACAAAAGGGGTTAAGTTGAATGTTAATTTAGATGAAATTGCGGATAAGTGTGTGGAAAAACTCTATTCTGGTAGGGATTTAAAAAATCTCTGTCAGGATGCTATTTGGAATATGATTAGGGATGTAAATAAGGATTTGTATAAAATGGCTAATTTGTCCTATAAAGAGTTGAAGAGGAGGAAGTTAAAAACAAGAGCTCTGACTGATGATGATTTTGAAGAGGCATTTAAGAAAATAAAAAGCCCTTTAACTAAATCTGAAATTGAGAAGTATGAGAAATGGGGGGAGGAATTTGGAGGATAATTAACATATTTTTTTAATTTTTTATATCATTCAATAAGGTGATATAATGAAGTTTAGGAATTTGTTGATTGGGATATTATTAGTTGGGATTTTTGTAAATGTTGGAGTTGTTTTTGGAGAGGATGTTGTAAAGCCAGAGTGGGCATATCATTTAGGTGATTGGGCAAGTGCTATATCGATAACTCCTGATGGAAAATATATCGTTGCTGGAACGGGGGGCTATGGAGGTAATGGTGATTATAAAGTTTACTTATTTAATAATAAAGGAAACTTACAGTGGTCTTATAAAATAGATGGTAAAGTAGAATCTGTGGCAATAACTCCAGATGGTAAGTATATAGTTGCGGGAACATGGTTTGACAAAAATGGAAATAATCATAGAGATTCAGAAGACTATGGGAAAGTATATCTTTTTAATAAAGATGGAAATTTATTGTGGAGTCGTAATTTAAATCCTACAGTATATGATGTTTCAATATCTTCTGATGGAAAATACATTGTTGTAGCATATTCCAATAAGCTTTCTGTTTTTGATACCAAAGGGAATCTATTATGGTCATATGAAACATACAGGTGGATATACTCTATATCGATAACTCCTGATGGAAAATATATCGTTGCAGGAACTGGCAGCACCGGTGACTATGGTAGGGTTTATCTATTTGATTAATGAAGATAATGTATTGTGGAGTTATAATGCGGGTTTTGTTAGATATGTTTCCATAACTCCGGATGGAGAATACATAGTTGCTGGAAAAACCCCTCATGGAACAAATAATGGTCAAGATGACGAAAATACAATTTATTTATTTAATAAAAATGGAAAATTACTTATGAGTTATAATGTTAAAGGAAAAATTCGTGAAAAATCTATATCAATATCACCGAATGGTAATATTGTTGTTGGTACCTGGGTTGATGAAAATAAAGACAATGTAATGGACCCTATGGATACAGGATATATTTACTTTTTTGATAGTGGTGGATTGAAATGGAAGTACCATACTAATGAAGGTATCCACTCTACATCCGTAGATTTTAATGGCAAATATATAGTTGCTGGAGGTACTCATGGTTCAATATACTTGTTTAATAATAATGGAGATACATTGTGGAATTATAAATTACAACGATTAATTACGGTTTCTATAGACTCATATGGAAAATACATTGTTGTAGGGTCATTATTTGATATTTATTTATTTGATAACCAAAAAATATTAGAAATTTTAAAAGAAAAAGACAATGGAACACTTGAAATATCATCAAATCTACCAAATGCTAAAATTTATATTGATGGCAAATATAGTGGATTAACTCCAAAAACTATTAAATTACCGCCTGGAACTTATGAAATTACACTAAAAAAAGAAGGATACAGCGATTATAAGACCATACTAACCATCAATGGTGGAGAAACTAAAAATTTAAACGTTAATTTAAAACCTGTAGTTGCAGAAACAACTAATACACCCAATACTAAAGAAGAAAAAGTTTCTGTGGGGACTAATACTAATAAGGATAACAACAACCTGTTATTTATAATCATGGGGCTATTAATAACTGGCGGAGTAGTAGGTGGGATTTATTATGCAAAAAAAAAGGCATAAGGGAGAATCTAAGATTCCAGACTTTCCAAGAGAATTATTAAACAAATACATTCCACTACAAAAATTAGGAGAAGGTGGATTTGGAAAAGTATTTAAAGTTAAAAGAAAAGGCGGAACATTACCATTAGCAATAAAAACACCTAACTTAAACGAAAAAGCTAAAAAATACTTATTAAAAGAAATCAAAGCATGGAAAAATCTTAATCATCCAAACATAGTTAAACTATATGATACATTCACAGAACCAATCCCGCATATAGAAATGGAATATATTGAAGGATGTAACATAAATGGAAAATCAGTAAAAGATTTAGATGATTATCCAAAACCATTAAATCCAAAGGAAAGTATTAAACTAATAAAACAAATAGCAGAAGGGTTAAAACACGCTCATGACAAAAACATAATCCACAGAGATATTAAACCATCGAACATCCTATTAACTCAAAATTTAACACCAAAAATAACAGACTGGGGATTGGCAAAAATAGGGGCAAAATCATCAACAGCAACAACCACAAAGGGATTAACTTTACTATATTCAGCACCGGAGCAAATAGATGAAGAAGAATACGGAAAGACAGATAAAAGAACGGATATTTATCAGTTAGGAGTTTTATTCTACGAGTTATTAACCGGTAGATTACCTTATGAAGGAACTTCACCAGCTCAAGTATCATTAAAAATAGTAAATCCAGATAAAAAACTACTACCGCCATCAAAAATAAATCCTAATTTGTCAATATTTGATGGAATATTTGAAAAACTCTTGGCAAAGAAAAAGGAAGATAGATTCCAATCAATAGATGAGTTTTTAGAGGCTTTAAATTCATTAGGAGAACTAATCAAAGAAAAAGAAGGGTTCAAAAACACATTAACCAAAACCATACAAAAACTAAAAACATCAACTGACAAAAAAGAGATTGAAACATTAACTAAAGAGCTCATAAACTCAACAACAAAACTTGCTTTAAACTGCGCAGATACAAATGATAAAGTTGGATTATTGGAGGCATTGGAAATATTAAAAGATCATGCCAAATCAGATGAAAATAGAAAGGACTTGGAAGGAGCAATAAAACATATAGAATATTTAATAAAAGAAAGCATCCCTCTTGGAAAAGATACTAGGGAGAAACTTAAAGTTTTAATCAATAGGATTAAGAGAGATGAAAATAAAATATATTAGATTTGGTAAGAGGTTCCATCCTTGTTAGGTATTGATTTGATTTCTTGCCAAATAGGTATTTTCAATATATAAATGTAAAATAAAAAATAAATTTGTGTTTATGATTTACCAAATACTATATACTATAAGAGTCCAAGGTGAAATTATGAAAAAATATATCTGGCAATTCTAATGTCGTTATTGGCAACTGTAACTTTTTGCGGATGTATTGATGAATATTCAAAATACATAAATGATGTATCTAATGTAGTATATCGGTGCATTATATATGGAGGGGGGAAATATGATAGAATATATTTGGGAATCATTCACATATATATTTAAAGATAAAAATTGGAAAAAAAAGCTTGTTAAGGGTGGGGCAATAGGGGTAATACCTCTACTTAATATTTCATTACTTGGCTATATGGTAGATATGATAACTCTTATTTATAAAGGTAAAAATAATGAGTTGCCTGAATTTGATATATCTAGTCAATTTATCGATGGATTTAAGATATCCGCAGTTCTTTTTGTATATTTTATATTATTTTATATATTGCTTATTGTGATTCTCGGTATTTTTTCGGTAATTTTCAAAGACAATATTTTTAGTGTTATTGGTATTGTGTGCTTCGCAATATTTATGTTATTCATGCATATCGCATTTTCACATTACATATATACCAACAAAATATCTTCATTTTTTGAATTCACTACATTATTTAGAATACTTAAAAAAACATGGGTTAATATCCTAATTTTTGATATTATTTACTATATTATTATGGGCTTTTTAGCTATTGCGATATATATAATGGCAGCCCTATTTTCCATGACAATTATATTAATTCCTGTGGCTATTTGGTTATTGGGGGCATTCTATTATTATTCCTGCATAGTATTTGGTTATTTCTGTGGAAAAGTATACTTAGAAGGAATTAATAAAAAACCAATAACTATGGGCTCCAAAGTGTTACCGACCAAGACGGTATCAAACAATAACAAAGATTTAAATCTACTTAATTCCTACCTATTAGGGGCTAAGGAGCTATTACCCGGAGCATTGGATGATTTTCGAAACAACAACTTAAATGATGCCATAAAAAAATGGAATAAATCATTGGAATACTATAAAAAAGCAGAGAAAATAGCAAAATCAAACAAAGATGAAGAATTAATTTCATCCCTAAATAATAACATTAAATCAGTAGTCCATAACATATTAGATGCAAAAATTAAATTAGTATCTGATAAAATTGGGGGGATGGTATGATAAAGGAAATATTAAATGAAATAAATGCTATTGAGAGATTTTTAAAAAATCATAGGGAGTATTTAGGGGAGGAGTATGCCAAATATCAAACCACATTAAACGAGCTCAGGTTAAAAGTTAAACTAAAAGAAATCGAAAATAATGTAATGGATGCTTTAACATTGAAATCAGATGAAGAGTATTTAAAAGCAAGGGATCTCTTAAAAAAATCTTCTAACGATATTGATAAATTAGAGGATGAAATGATAAATTTAAAGATAAAAACATTTAACAGTCAAATTACTAACTTAAAAAATCAAATAAATAATGAATTAAACTTCATAAAAAATTTGTTATTAGGTGAAGACTCCTCAATAAATGCGCCATATAATTCCTCATCGGTTAATTCTTCAAATCCTATAAATCAATCATTTAGTGGAGAAAACGAATTATTGAATATACTAAATGAATTATTATCAAAATATCAAAATCCTATAAAAATTGGGGAAGGGGGATTTTCCCATGTATTTAAAGTAATTAAAAATGGAAAGACAGTAGCCCTAAAAGTCCCGAAAGAATTAACTGAAATTACTGGGGAGTTATTCCTTAGAGAAATAGGAAATTGGAAAAAATTAAAACATATCAACATTGTTCGACTTTATTATAGTAATATTTATCCATATCCATACGTGGAAATGGAATACTGTGAAAAGGAATTAAATAAAATAAAAAATAATTTAGAGTTAAAAGAAGCAGTTTTATTATTTTTTGAAGTGTTAAATGGACTGAAATATGCACATAGTAAAGGGATAATTCATAAGGATTTAAAACCACACAACATTTTAATAAACAACAACATACCAAAAATTACAGATTGGGGACTATCAAAAGAAACTACTTCAAAATCCACAACTATAAACGCTTTAACTCTACAATACTCAGCACCAGAACAAATAAGCAGGGGAACAATCGATAAAAGGACGGACATTTATCAAATGGGGGTAATCCTATACGAATTAACAACAAAAAACTACCGTTTAATGGTAATGAGTTTGACATAATCGATAGTATTAAAAACGAAATGCCGCCAAAACCATCGAAATTAAATCCTTTAATTGATGAGGAGTTGGAAAATATTATCTTAAAATGTATCCAAAAAGACAAATCCAAAAGATACCAATCAGTAGAAGAATTGCAGAAGGATTTATCAGAATACCTAAACATACAACTTACAACTAACCTTACAGCTTCAAAAACAAATAAAGATTTTAGTAGAAGTATATTCTATTGTGCTGATTTGGTTTTATTCCACTTATTAAACAACGATTTAGGGGATGCTTTAAATTATCTCTACGATTTAAAACATTATGCAAATAAGAATTGCTCTGAGGAAATAATAAATTCCGTTGATAATCTAATAAAAGCTATCGAATATCGGATTAAAGAAGGGATAAAGGAGCCATCCGATGAGATAAAAATAAAGGCGAAAATAGTAGTAAATAAGGTTAAGATGAGATTTTAGGGGGTAATATGGAAATAATAAACAAATTTCTAAAAAAAATTGGATATAAGAAAGATGGAGAAGAAAAAAAGGACAAATCTAAAACCAAAATAAAAATTGAAGAAGAAAAAACCATGGATATCGAAATTCCAAAAATTGAACCTACTGAAAATTTTAATCGTGATGAAATTGTTTTTGAGGAAGATAATGCCTACGGTATATCCCACAAAGGAAATAGAACAAACAACGAAGACAATATCTTAATTAAAAAAATAAAAGATACCTACATATTAGCAGTTGCAGATGGTGTCGGAGGGCACAGCTCAGGAGATGTTGCATCAAAGATGGCAGTGGATATTTTAGAAAACATTATCATGGAAAAATACAATGAAAACCTATCAATTGAAGAGATAAAAGAACTTTTAAAAGATGCATACATTACGGCACACAACAAAATAAAAGAAAACGCTATTGGAGATAAAGAGGGAATGGGAACAACACTAACAACTGCAATAGTTAAAGGGGATAAATGCGTTATAGCAAACTGCGGGGATAGTAGGGCTTATTTAATTAGAGATGGAGAAATAGTTTTTAGAACAAAAGACCACTCTTTGGTTCAGGTTTTAGTAGATGAAGGACATATTTCAGAGGAGGACGCAAGGCATCATCCAATGAAAAATATCATTACCTCAGCATTGGGATTGGATGAATTTAAGGTAGATGATTACGAATGGGATTTAATTGATGGTGATGTATTATTGATGAGCTCCGATGGGCTTCATGATTATGTCAGTAAGGAAGATATTTTAAAAACTGTAAAAAATAATGATCACCCAAAAGATATTGTAGATGAATTATTCAATACTGCATTAAAAGAGACAAGGGACAATGTGAGTATTATCGTATATAAAAAGCAATAAGTAGTAAATACTTTGCTTACAGGATGTATGAAGAAGAAATGGTTGGAAAATGGCTGTTTATATTTTATTTAACAGAGCTCCAATATATACTGCATGAATAAGACGTTCTCTATCTCAGTGTATTATGTGGTTAGTGAGCTCACTTATTAAAAAATAATCTCGAGTTTCTATTAAAGGAAATACAAAATCCATTATATCGATAGAGCTCTTATACTACAACTATACAATGGCGTAAGTTGGCTAAAAATAGTTTAGTAGATCCTTTTGCGATTCTACCTTACTGTTTCAAGTAACTACACCACATAATCTAAGAGCATTTTTCCTTTTTCACTTATTTTTATATATTTTGACCTTCCAATCTTTTCTGGCTCTTTTATTAATTCCCATTCTAAAAGTTTTTCAACAACATTCTTATTAATCCAAACTAAATCATTATGACTTGAAGATTTAGATGAAACCATGCTGTTCTTTCTCCATTTTATAACTTTTTCTAAATCTTCCTTAGTTATGCCTTTATCTTTATTATTAATCATCTCAGTTATAATTCTATTGTTGGATTCCCCCTTTAAAACTTCCTCTTTTGTTAATAGGGTAAGTTCTTTTATAGTTAGCCCCCTGTCCCCTGATAGTTCAATAATCTTTAAAAATATTAATAATTCATCTCTTGGAAGATTCACTTTAAAAGGGTAGATAAATTTTACGTCTTTAACACCATATGTTCTTGGAAGGGAATTGATATGTTCATACTCATCCTTATATTTCTCTATTAATACTTCTTTTTCCTCATCAGATAGATTTTCATAAAGATTTTCGGGAATTACATAATATGGAATTATTTTCGAATTGTCCTTATTTAATACCATAGCACAGGTCATTCCTGCAATACACCCAATTGTAGAGCCAGATGATACGTTAATATAAAATTTAACATCTCCAAAAGATTCTCTTTCACTTACGATGATGGATTTCATCTTTTGAATATTTCTTCCAAATTGTTGTAAATTGTAATAAGGGGCAGTTTCCTTCAAATAATTTAGATAAGAATATGATTGAGTATGATGACATTTACGGCATCAGATTATCCAAATTATATGGAATTAAAAACAATTATCACGATATATTTGATAACTGGAAAGTAGACCTTGTAAAATCGGCTATTGTAAAAAACAACGATGAAGAAAGAAGATTAATGTTTGTTGCAATCACTCGGGCAAAGCAGTATGTATTTTTCACGTCCCACAATCCATCGGAGTTTTTTAATGGACTTTTGAAGAATATGGTAATGGTGTTGAAGAAATTGAAGAAGTTGAAATAAAACCTGCTGAACAATTTAATGAATCTTATGAAAAAATAGATATAAAGCTTCCAGAATGTGAAAAAACTAAAACTGTTCTTGCTGTGCATGATATTATGAGGTATAAACCGTCTGCAAGTGAAAAAGGAAAGGCGGGAAAAGGTGTTGAATTTGGAAAGTATATTCACCATGTTGCTGAGCAAATAGCTCTTGGAAGGGAAGTTAAAGAAGATGTTGAAGAAGTTAAACGAATAAAAAAATTCATTTCAGAACTTAACGCAAATGAGTTATTAACTGAAATTGAATGCTCCCTTCCATTAGGTGATTACATAATTAGGGGAGTTATTGATTTAATAGCAATATATGATGATAGGATTGAAATAATTGATTATAAAACAGATGTTTCCAAAAATAACCATTTTGAATATGTTAAACAACTATCAATATATTATCATGCTGTTAAGGAATACTATAATAAAAAAACTGTATGTAAAATATACTATGTGAGCTCCGATGAAGTTGTTGAAGTTGAGCCATTGGATTTGGAGTCTATCATAAAAGAACTTAAAAAATAACCAACTTCGTTGTTATTTTTAATGTTGGTATTGGCATAATAATGGTTTTTATAATGCAGTTGGAAGTTAAGGCATATTCTAAATTTCTGATAAAATAGTAAATTGAAATGCATCATACGGACCTATTGAAAACTAAACAAATATTTAAATTTATCATAAAATTGTTTATATAATTTTATCCATATAATAATTCAAATTATCATAATTATAATTATTACAACTCCATTTCCAAAATAATATTGTTCTAACTTTTCATCCTACATAGCGAATAATTAGTTAATGTTTCACTTTATATGGTGAAGGTTATTTAAATAGTGCTATTACGTGGGCGTTGGCAGGAGCTCACCACATAATAATTCCATAATTATATGATTAAGTAATATTTTTAAATGACACAACCAATATTATTTATACCACTTCATATAAATGATAATTTAAATTATCATAATCACAATTATCATAATAAAAAGTGATACTATGTTTGTAGATAGAGAGCATGAACTCACATCAATTGAAGAAAAATTAAACAGCAAATTGTTTTGAATTTACTTTAAATATATTTTTCTAAATTTATCTGCGATTGAGAAAAGATTATAATATATTCTAGATAAAAAGGGATTATAATTAATATTCAGGTATGATTTTGATTTATAATTGCATAATTATATCATTGTAATTATCCAATCAATATGATTGAATTTTAGGAGCTATATAATTTAAAAAATGTATAATTGTATATCATTTAGTTCATATTTTATGAAATAAAATTCAATAATAGAAAATTTTATATACTATATTATGAACAAATAATTATGTATATGGAGGTGAAATCTTGAAAAAAGCAATAGGCATATTAGGTGTAATATTCACAATATTCATATTGCTGGCATCTCAGGCGAGTGCAGCAAAAAGTAATGCAGAATCAGCATCAGCATTTAAGTCAAATGGAGTTAAAAATGTAATAATCTTGATAGGGGATGGAATGGGATTCAGTCAGTTGAAACTAACTAAGCAGTGTTATGGTCATTTAAGTATGGAAGATATTCCATCCACAGGTTTTGAGCTCACCGACTCATTAAGTGGTGAGGTTACAGATTCAGCAGCAGCTGGAACAGCAATTGCCACAGGATTTAAAACTTACAATGGGATGATTTCAACAATAAAAAAAGGCGAAATTAAAAATGTGACAACATTATTGGAATTGGCAGAACTATGCAATAAATCCACAGGATTGGTATCAACAGCAAGAATTACCCATGCAACTCCTGCGGTATTTGCTTCCCATGTTGAAGATAGGGACATGGAAAAAGAAATATCTAAACAGCTAATAGAGCACAAAGTAAATGTAATGTTTGGTGGCGGTAAAAAAGAATTTGACAGCGATACCTTGAATATGGCAAAAAATTATGGATATAATATTGTTTATGATAAAAAAGGATTAGAATCAGCAAATGGAAATTATATATTGGGATTGTTCTCAGATAGTCATATACCTTATGTATTGGATAGAGATGAAAATACACCAGGATTATTAGATATGACTAAAAAAGCAGTAGATTTATTAGAAAAAGACAATGATGGATTCTTTTTAATGATCGAAGCTGGAAGAATTGACCATGCAAGCCATGCCAATGATATTGCGTCAGTGGTGGCTGAAACAAAAGAATTTGATGATGTTGTAAATTACTGCTTAGATTATGCAAGGAAAAACAAAGATACTTTGGTTATTGTTCTTGCCGACCATGAAACTGGTGGACTGGCTGTGGGGACAGGATACGGTAATCCAGTGAATGAAGAAAAAATATTAAACATAAAAGCAAGCACCGACAAAATGGCAAAAGAAATAAAAAGCGGAAAGGACCCGAAAGAAGTTTTAAAAGAATACGCAGGAATAACATTAACCGATGATGAAGTTAAATTGATAAATGATGCTAGGAGCTCCGATAACAAGTATGCCCTTGGAAATACCATAGCAGAAATCATTGATGAAAAGGTTGGAGTTGGATTTGTATCCCACAAACACACCGGAGCTCCTGTGCCATTAATGGTGTATGGAAAAGGTTCTGAGAATTTTAGGGGATTTTTACACCATGTAGATACAAGTAAGGAGACGGCAAAATTGATGTTGTTTGGAAATACCAACAAATACATAAAGAACTACGGCGTAAGCAGTTTAAAAGGAGATGCAAATGGTGATTTTGTAATCAACAAAGATGACGCATACGTTACATTAATGTCCTATGTTGGGGAAGAAGTTGATACACAGAATGAAGAAAAATTAGATATGGATAATAATGGATTGATTGATTACATGGATGTTGCCATTATAATGAATAAGGCGGAATCCTACTAAGTAGTTTAAATTCAAACCATCTATTATTGTTATTATTTTATTTTTTCCTTGTATTTAAGAGATTTTGATTATTTTAGTTTATGGTTATATTGTATTTTGAAACCTCATCAAAATATCCCAAAATTGATAGATATCCATTATTGTTTTCATCATTTTGTACATATTTATCACCATAATATCTTTGATGAGGATAATTGGAGATACCATAATAATATATTTTAACCTTGAATTTTTCCCCATTATTTATGTTTTCAAGGTTTTTTACGCCGTACCCTATCAATGTGTTGTTTTCATTGTAAAAATTTACTTTTATGTAGATTTGCGTATTATCATCTGCGATATTCTCTCCAATTAACTCCACATAAGGTCTTCCATTGTCTGACATTAGTTTTTGACTGATTATTTTAGTATCATTTTGATGACTAATCATAGGATAATAATCTATACCAAAAATAGGGAATAACTTGCATTTTGAAATTGTGTAGTTGTTATACACCCAATCGTTGTTGTTGGTTTTAAACTTGAATGTCTCATTTGGTTCTATATTGTACAAATGAACCCTATTTTGACTTATTAATATGTTATTTTTATCATAATATTTTATAAAAACATATCCATCAACATATTTATTATTGGTATTTTCGCCTATAACTTCGATAATCTGGCTGTTGTTGTGTTTTAAAATATTGTATCTAATTTTAACAGGTACTCCGTGGTTTCCATTTTCATTGTAAAATAGCGTATCTTTATAACATTTTACCGATAAATTAACTGTTGATACGGAATCAACATAGTTTGAAGGACATTTTATTTTTGCTTTAAATGTTTCGCCCGGATTTATATTATCAAATTTTTCTTTGAAACTACCTATTACATAGCCATCTGAATCATACAATTTGGCATAGATAACACAATTACCTGAGATATTTCCAATATTTTTACCAATTACCTCTATGTATGCGTTGTTGTGGTTATTATTGTTGTTATTCCCCTTATCACCATTGTTTTCAAATATTAACTTATAATTAACTATCTGAATTAGGTTTTGCTCCTCCATCATATCTTCAAATGGTATTGCATTTCTAGGGTCATTGATGGAGCTCCATACAAAATAAATAGATGATGCTATTATGATTATCAGTACAATATTTATCAAAATCGATATACTTAGAAGTATATTTTTACCATTCATACATACATCCCTTTGCAAAATTAGAATTATGTTAATAAATTATCTATATCGACAACATTGTATATAGTCAATTGATACTATTTGAAACAAATGAAACCAATTGCATGACCTAATAGATATTAATAACAATTTTTTTCTCAATCGATATTATGGTGAGGTTATGAGACATGTTAAAAAGACGATATTGGTGTTGGGGGTTATGGTATTATTATCTTCAGTATATGCAGATACTGCCCCAAAAGTAGTTAAAGCATACCTTGGAGTAGATACTAAAGGGTAATTTTTAATATTATTATATTTCCACAATAGTTTTCTTTGATTATTTAGTAAATTATTAGTTAGTAAATAAATATATTCTAGCGTGGGTCATATTTCCTATTATTTAAATAAAATTATACCATTTTACTATCTATGTATATAACTAAAACTTAAAAATCATAAGGAACTTATAAGTAATTTGGATTTTGACCCCACTAATAATATTCTTCTAAAATCAAGTAGAAAACATTATATATTAGTGTTAGTATTACTCACTTAATTAAACATAATAATTATGATATTCCAAAACTAGATATTTTTATCAACACTATATATTTATATATTTAAAATTATTTAAAATATATTAAGATTAATTAATATATCGAAAAGTTTAAATATAATAATTTCTATTTAATATATTTGTGAATATCAATCTAAAATTAAATAGTCAAATAAATATTATAAAATAAAAAAAGGTGAATTAATGAAAGATTTGCCTGTAATTGGGAAAGACCCTTTGGGAAGGACAATAAAAGATTTTACAGTAATGCCTTGGTGGGGTGTAGATAGAAAAAATATAGAATGGTATCCAAAAATAGACTACGATGCATGCACAGGCTGTGGTATATGCTATATTACATGCGGAAACAGAGTAGTATTTGATTGGGACAAAGAAATGAAAAAACCTGTTGTTGCAAGACCATACAACTGTGTAGTTTCATGCACCACATGCGGTAATCTATGCCCTCATGATGCATTAATATTCCCAGATAGGGAATATATGCATGAAGTTATTATCAAAGAAAAAATTCTTAAAAAAGCTGCCAATAAATTAAAAGAACATGATTTAATATAAAATAATATAAATTCTTTTATTTTTTACAATATAAAATTTTGGTGAGTTCTATGAAAGAAATGATGTGTGAGATGATGAAAAATATGAAACCTGAATTTATGATGGAAATGATGGATGAAATGATAGATTCAAATATGGCAGAAAATTTTGCACCTAAGATGATGCCTAAATGTCTAAATAATTTTTTATCAAAGATACCTGAAAAAGAAAGAGAGGAGTTAATAAAAAAAATCGTTGATATTATAACATCCAAATACTACGATGAAGGCATAAATTCAACCTTTGTAAAAGAATTTGAAACTGATGTAAATATCAAAGGATTAAAGATAGCATCAAAAGGGGGAAAAGGTTCAGTGGGGGACAAAATTAATCCTATGGATTTATTTTTATCCGGATTATGCGGTTGCACAGCCATTGCAGTGGGGAGGACCTTGGAGGAGCTCAGTATTAAGGGAACAGTTAAGGTAGATGGTTCTGTTAAAAAAAGTTTTGAAAAAGGATGTATTGAACAAATTACATTGAACATCCATGTAAAAATTGAAGATAGCAGTAAGTCAGAAGAGGAGCTCACCAACATAATATTGGAAGGTTCAAAGAAATGTTTAATAAGCAACTCGTTAAAATGTGAGCTCATAAAAAATGTCATATTTGAATAGGAAAAATATAAAAAAGGTATAAATATGGCAAAAATATTAGTAATAACCGATGGAGCATATGGATATAGGATTCAAGGAACTGTAAATTCATTTGGAAAGAAAAATGAGTTTATAGGAATATGCAAAATAGATAAACCCACAGATTTTATTATTGATGAAATAGAACTGCCCAAAGAAGTAATAGATAAATTCAAAGAAGCAGATGTTCTATTGTTATATACTCAGCATCCAGACAATACATACGAAATTTGCAGAAAAGCCAAGAAAGAAAATCCTGATGTTGCCATAATCGTTGCTACATGGAGTGGAGAGGGACAGAAAAAAGAATTGAGCAAATTTGATGCCATATGCCCAGATGAGATGTGCTTATTAGATGAAAAGGATGTGGAAGATTTAATAAATAAATATCCAAAGTTAAAAGAATTTTTAGAAGAATTCGGAACTCCAAAGGTTGAAATTTATATAAAAGATGATAAAGTTGAAGATGTTAAAGTCATTAGGAGCTCCATATGTGGGAGCACATTGTTTATGGTTAAATCTATGAAAGGACTTGATGCAAAAGATAAAGAGGAATTAAGCAGAAAATCGGCAATGATGATTCAAAGATATCCCTGTGTAGCTGGAAAAATAAAAATATTTAGAAAAGAGTGCAAAAAACAGAAAGCTTTGGAAGTTCATAAAGATGCTGTATTCAACGGTATAAAAACCGAATAGGTTTTATAATTTTAATTATTTTTATTTAATTTATTTTTTATTTAATCACTCGCTCGCTATTATTGTAGTTAATCTCCAAACCTTTTAAAAAATCGAAGCAAATCACCAGCTTGTTAGTGAGCTACAAAAATTACGAAGTAATTTTTGTTTAATCAGAGCTCACGAAGTGAGCGTTATAAAACCTAACGGTTTTTAAAACCCTTAACAGGTTATGAAAATCATAATTTCAAAATCTCACTTTAGTTCGGAAATGTAGCAAAATGCGAAGCGAAGAGCTACAAAATCACTTCATGATTTTGTTCAATGCGAAGGTTTTCGTCTAATTTTAGGTAATACTTATGTGCATACCATTCGCAGAACGACTATATATTCATCTATATCGACAACATTGCATATGTAATAATGAAAATTACTTTATATAATCGTAACATCCATGATGAGCTCAGGAACATTCGTAATAAAATTGCACATGCTGATGTTGGTGAATGGTAAATCGAACAATGCCATTGGAAAAACAGATGAGTATTACAAAAAAGTAAAAGAAACGCTGAATAAAAAAGAGTTGTTTGATTTGCCAAAACAGTTACCTATGGAAAAACTGGTAGAGCTGTATGGGATCCAAAAAAATGGTAATATCCAAAATGCCTACCAGTGTTTATCACCCATAATTGTAAAAAAATTATGTAGTATTTATGATCTGAATTCAAAAAAAACAGTATGATTGTAACTTAACAATTGAAAAATTTAAAAGTTTGTTTAACTTAAAATCCTCAATTTAAAAACTATAAACTGCAGGAAATTATATGAAATTCCTTCGGAATTTCATCGATTTCTTGCAGATATGTTAGAATTGCACCCCACCATAATTATTCTGGTTTTTCCATTAACTCTTTTTTACTTAATATTTGTCCTTCTGGATGGTGTGGTTTTCTACTTACACCATCTGTTGATTTTTCTAACTCTCTTGCTTCATCCACTAATTTAGCAGCATATCTTATCATTTCATGGGCAGATGCTACAATTGGGATGTATTTTTCCATCTCTTTTGTCATGAAGCATCCTTTAACGTCAACATCTCCAACTTTTTCAGCCATAACAAATGCGGCCATTGCCTTTGCCTTTGCGTAAGGGTTGGTAAATTCCATAGCTTCAACAGCTTTTTGCTCGTTGATAACTATTTTTGGTAATTCAATTTCTTTTTCTTCCTTAACAGCATTAATCATTTCATCAATCGCATTTTGTACAACCCTTAGAGCTCCGGTACCTGCCAACACTCTTATTACATCTGCGTTAAACATTGCCATTTCAACAGGGTCTAAAAATTGTCTTCTTGCACCAATCATTGGGTCGCATTTTATAATGATATACCCCAGCCCTTGTTCAGCAATTTCGTCCTTTGCCTTTAAACCTGGAGCATCACCGATAATTACTGCAGGAATATCTGAGCTACTTAAAATTTCTCTTGCTTTTTTTGGACCTGGTGCAGCTGGGTTTGGTCCTATGTAAACTATAAAATCTGGTTTTACTTCATTTACCATTTTTGTAGTTACTTCTTCCACTTGCTCTGGCCCCATCTTTGCCCCACTGCTTAAAACTATAACATCTATATCTTTTCTATCTGCCCTCTCATCCAATGCTAAGTCCACAATTGGAGACATCCCGATATTCCCACACTTGATAATTCCTACTTTCACAACCATCGTATCACCTTTCTTCATATTAAAATTTTGTATAGTAGTAAATCATAATATTAAATATATATAATTTATTATTTATACCAAATAAAAAATAATGTATCAATACCACTATTCAAAATCGAACAACGGTGGCATTTTGTCATCAACCCCCGGCACATAATCAAAAGTATCTCTAAGTTTTAACTGCATTCTGTGGAATATATGTACAAGTGGAATTTCCATTGGACAGACGCCCTCACACTGTCCGCAGTTTATGCAACTTTGGGAAATATGGGACAATCTAATCCCTTGGAACATTATTGGGTTTGGTGGGATTTTGCCTTTCTCATCAACATAGTCCTTCTCCAATTTACACTCCTCACAGAAACAGATTGGGCATACGTCTCTGCATCCATAACATTTAATACACCTATTCCAATATTCTTTCCATCTTTCAATATTTGGATATTCCTCTTCAAGTTGTTTCTTTTGGAAACTTTTAGCGAGTTTAATCATGTTGTTTTCTATTTTTTCCCTAATTTCAATGCCTTTCTCAGATGGTTTTTTGGTTTTTATGTATCCCTCTTTTTCAGCATCCTCAATGAGCTCCATTCCTTTCTCTGAACAAATCTCAACAAACGTCCATCCTGAGTCTGCCCCCCAATTCCCACATGCTAAATCCGCATTTCTCGGGACTTTTAATTCACATCTTTGACAATTCTCCCTCCTTCCGAAGCCTTTTTCTTCCAACTCATGGATTTTTATTGCCTTATGTTCCCCATTCTTCAACTCAATGATGAATTTTCCTTTATCAATTTCCTCCTTTACAACGTCCTTGGGATTTACTCCATAAAATAGTTCAATCATCTTCATTGCAGTTATTGGACTTATGGTCCCTCCACAGTTCAAACCAATCATATAAACATTATCCAAGTTAATTTGGTTTAACTTTGCTAATTCCCTTATTGCCATGGCATCACAAGGTTTAACAGAAACGGCAATCTTTTTATCTGCTAAGTAGTTCTTTATCAAATTTCCAAAGTTCGTTGGAGCACAGTGCAGAGAACCTGCAGTTTCAATCAATTCTTCTGAGCTCGTTATGAACGCTGGGATTCCATCATAAATATCCTCCCCCCTCTTTAATGCCAAGACTCCATCAACAAGTTTTTTATCCAATAAATATTTAGACAGTGCGGTAACTGCCCCCCCACATTCTGCCTGTTTTAAGATTTCTTCATCAGTAGCTTGAATTAAAATGTATTTATCCATGATACCACCCTTTTGATGGGATTTTTCCCTTTCCATCATTTTTATCCGGAGATTAAAATTAGAGATTCTTTTGGATGTCTTCAATTGAGTTGAATCCCAAATTAATTTCCATTTTCTCAGCAAGATTTTTTATTATTCTCCAATCCTCCAACGCATCCTCTGGTGGATTTACTGCTTTATTTATTTTTTGAGTTTTTCTCTCAGTATTGATGAATGTTCCCCCTTTTTCTGCCCAACATGCCGAAGGCAACACTACATCAGCAAGTTTTGCGGTTTCGCTCATTATAATGTCTTGAACAACCAAAAATTCAACATTTTTTAATGCTTCATTATCAATTAATGCTGGATTTTCACCCATGATGTAGAGGCATTTGACACTTTTTATTAAGTTTATTACCTCATCCTTATTTAACGCTGGAACACCCACCATTGTTGCTCCAACGGTGTTGCAATGTTTTGCAATTGGCAATATTCTACTATTTGTTTTTTCTGCCAATTTATATGCTAAATCACATTCTTCCTCTTTCGTTAGGGCATTAAATATTATAATTGAGTTTTTTTCACTGAGCTTCTTTACTATTTCATCATTGGGATTGCTTAAAAATTCCGCAAAGTCATTAACCTTTATAAACTCATCTGAATTTAATTTGGTTATTTCTTTCTCTACCCTATCAACAGTAATAACTTCAGCTCCTTTATCTTTTGCTTTAATTACTTTTCTTCCAATTAGGGCATTCCACTCAAATACGTCCCCAAATATTAAAATAACTTCTGCATTCTCAATATCATCAATTGACGCAATTTCTTTATCCAAACTGACTTTTGGGGAGTTGCATATACAATGTCCAATATTTTCAACTCCAAGAGCTTCTGCAAACTTTTTTAATGCATAGTTGTCTTCATTTGTGCATTTTCCAGAAGCAATAAAACCAATATCTTTTGAGTCATGATTTTTTAGTTTATTTGCTATTAACTCTAAAGCCTCGTTCCAACTAACTTCAACAAACCCTCCATTTTTCTTAATTAATGGTTTTTTTAATCTTTCTTCATGATTTATGATTTTATAACAATTTTTTCCGTCTAAACAGTTCTTTCCTTCATTTATTGGATGCCTTTTATATGGATAAGTTCCTACAACTTTTCCATTCTCAACAATCAAATCTATTCCACATCCAACACTACAACTTGGACATATTGCATGTACAATTTTCACCTTCTCACCCTTTATTTTATGATACAACCTTTTGAGCTGGAATTTCCACGAGTGGGAAATTTTTGACTTCAATATGCATTTCTTTTGTTAGATTTATCATATTTACTAAAATTTGAAATAACTTATCTACTATTGATTGTGAGATATTCTCTGAAATATGATTGATACTTTCTTCAAACTCTACAATCCCTTCAACAACAAATGATGTTTGGAATCCCCCCTCCATTTTTAAATTGCATATGTACTCAAATGAGTTTTTACTTATTTTTTTATATTCAATATCCCAATCCACATTTAATTCTAAGTTCGCATTTTTTGGATTTTCTGTTGGTCTTATCAATTTTAACTTTTTAATACCTATATTCATATTCATAATTATCACCATCTCCCTACGCATGTATTAATAATAATTTTAATAATCGTATATAAAATTTACTATTTAATTTAAATTTTTAATATTATAATAATATAAAATTTTAAAAAGTATTACTAAATGAGTTGATACTTATTTTCCAATAAAATTTTAATAGACAGGGAAAAGTTATTGCGATAAATGAGGCGTTGAATTTGGACCGTAGGTAAAAAATCGTATAAACTAATTGCATATCTAAATATATTTTAAAAATATTGAAATTAATTTATATATTGAAAAGTTTAAATTTGTCAAAAATGAAAAATATAATAGTTTGCGTTAAATATTGAAATATACTCCAATAAATTTAAGAAAGATGGATTATTTTAAAATTTGAAGCATAAACATTTTACAATTATTCAAGAATTTCGAAACATATAAATATCAACTGCAACCGTAGGTTGCAGGGAAGTTGAATAATCGTAGATTATTCAACTAATTTTAATAAAATTCACAAAAAACAACTAAATATAAAACATATGTTGACAACTATTTCAATTTCTATAGCAAGTAATAATAAATATGTCCTAAACAATCAAAAATATAAACAATAGAAACCATATCATAAAAAATTATAAAAATAAAAAACAATAAACTCATAAATATGTCCTAAACAATCAAAATAACCAAAACAACTGAATTGAGAAGCAAACTACTAACAAAAAGAAAAATAAAAATCTTATAGGATATTATAAGTATATTATAAGCATCTATAAAGATATTTTATCAACTTCTTTATTGGATTAAAAATTTATCTATTACTGATTTATGGTGATATTTTGAAGATTAAACCAGAATGTGCAATATGTATTACAAGACAGGTTGTTGATGCTGCAAGAGAGATAACCGACGATGAAAGAGAACAACTTATGTTAATAAAATCCTGTTTAAATAAAATAGAAGAAGAATATCATGAAGATGCAGTTCCTGCATGGATGGGAACCGCAGTCCACAGATATTTAAAAAATATAAGCAAAAATGAAGACCCGTACCGTAAGTTAAAGGATTCTGCAAATAAACTTGCTCTTAAATACTTGGATAAGATCATGGAAAAAGTTGATATTGAGGATGACTTGGAAAGGTTAAAAATGAAAGTATTGGTAAGTATTGCAGGTAATGTAATTGACTTTGGACCATACAGTACAGGTATCGATATTGAAGAGAAAATAAAAAGTACACTTGAAGGTGAATTAAAGATAGATCACAGTAAAGAGCTCTTAGAAGATTTGAAGAAATCAAAAAAAGTCTTTTATATTACTGATAACGCCGGGGAAATAGTTTTTGATAAACCGTTAATTGAAGAGATAAAAAAATACTGCGACGTAGTTATAGCAGTTAAAGGAAAGCCTATTTTAAACGATGCTACTTTAGAAGATGCCAAAGTTGCCGGATTGGATAAAGTAGCTAAAGTTATAACAAGTGGTACTGACGTCATAGGTACAAGATTTGAAGAATGTTCAGAAGAATTTTTAAAAGAATTTGAGAGCTCAGATATAGTCATAGCAAAAGGTATGGGTAACTATGAAAGTTTGACCGAGTACGAAGGTAAAATTAAACAACCAATATACTACATATTCAAGGCAAAATGTAGGCCAATTGCTGATAGTCTTAAAAACCTTAAGTATTTAAAATCTTCTTCACTGAGCTCCAAAGATGTTGATGTGGACGACAACATACTTTTAAAGGGCAATGTATATTTATAAAATTATTAAAATAAATTAGAACGTTCTTTCTTTTGTCAAACAATCATATTATTTATATATTTTAAAATTAGTAGGTGGTATTTTGGTAACATACAAAGACGCTGGTGTTGATATTTACAAGGAAGACAGAGTTATAAAAGCACTTATGTCCCAGATAAAGTTCCAGAGAACTGACGACATAAAACCTGCAGCAGATTTAAAAGGACATTATGCAGGAGCCATTGAATTTGGTGATTATTATTTAGTTTTATGTACCGATGGAGTAGGAAGTAAGATGATAGTGGCTGAAATGGCCAATAAATTTGATACTGTACCTATAGACATGATAGCAATGAATGTAAACGATGCCATTTGTATTGGGGCAGAACCTGTAGCACTTGTTGACTATATGGCTGTTGAAGATATAAACGAAGAAATAGCTGAGCAGATAGGTAGAGGTTTAGAAAGAGGAATAAGAGAATCCAATATAAATCTAATAGGCGGAGAAACTGCATCCCTTCCAAGCATGATTAAAGGAATTGATATTGCAGGTACTGTTTTAGCCATTGTAAAAAAGGACGAAATAGTAACTGGAGAAAAGGTAAAAAAAGGAGATGTAATTGTAGGACTTAGAAGTAGCGGAATACACAGCAATGGATTATCCCTTGCAAGAAAGGTATTCTTTGAAATTGCAGGTATGGATATAAACACCGAGCTCTCCCATGGGAAAACTGTAGGTGAGGAGCTCCTAACTCCAACAAGAATTTATGTTAAACCTGTTTTAGAAATGATAAAAAAATTGGAAGTTAAAGGATTGGCTCACGTTACTGGAGGAGGATTTAGAAAATTAAAAAGATTGAACAAGAATGTATGCTATTTAATTGATAATCTTCCAGAAATTCCACCAGTATTCAAAGAGATACAAAGGCTGGGCAATATTTCAGATGAAGAAATGTTCAAAACCTTTAACATGGGTATTGGTTTCTGCGTAATTGTGGATAAAGAAGATGCAGAAAAAGTCATTGAGATTTCAAACCAGTACAATATACCTGCCTTTGTTATTGGAAGAATTGAAGACCAGTACGATGGAGAAAAAATTACAGACGGTAAAGTTGTAGTTAAATACAAAGGCAAAGAAATGATAATGGAATAAATATTTCATAACAGGTGGAATTATGCCAACAATAAACGTAAATAAAGCGGATCTTGAGAGATTAGTAAATATGTCATTATCGGATAGACTTATTGAAGATAAGTTTCCTATGATGGGCGTAGAGGTAGAGGACATATTTGAAGAGGAAGGGAATAAAATTGTTCAATTTTCTATAAACCCAAACAGGCCAGATTATTTAAGTGTCGAAGGTCTTGCAAGGGGATTCAGAGGTTTCATGGGAATAGATACTGGTTTACCAAGGTATGACGTATATGATTCTGACGTTGAGATCTTTGTTGAAGAAAACAAAACAAGACCATACATAGCATTTGCAATAGTTAAAAATGTTTTAATCGATGATGCTGTTTTAGAAAGTATCATTAACCTTCAAGAGAAGTTGCACTGGGCTATTGGAAGGGATAGAAAAAAACTTGCCATAGGGATACACGACTTTGACAAGGTTGAGGCCCCATTCTATTACAAGGAGATCAAAGGGGACGAATTAAAATTTGTTCCATTAGGGTATGAGGAAGAAATGACTCCTGAAGAGATATTGGAGAAACATGAGAAAGGAATAAAATATGCACACTTAATAAAAGACGATAGATATCCAATCATACTTGACAAGAATGGAAATGTCCTTTCAATGCCGCCAATAATAAACGGAAATCTAACAAAGGTCACTACCGAAACAAGAAACCTGTTAATTGATGTTACAGGTACAGAAAAAGAGGCTGTTGAAAATACATTAAACATCATAGTTACAGCTCTTGCAGAAAGAAGGGGAACAATATTTTCTGTAAAGATGAATTATATAAACAATAAATCAGAACCAGTCAAGTATCCAAATCTAAACCCTGAAATTAAAGAAGTCTCTCCTGAATTTATAAATAAAAAACTTGGATTGAATCTAAATATTGGAGAGATTATCAGCGCCTTTAAAAAAGCCAGACTGGATGCAAAGTTTGAAAATGGTAACATAAAAGTTGCAGTTCCAGCATACAGGGTTGATATGCTACATGAAGTCGATTTTGCTGAAGAAGTTGCCATAAACTATGGATATGAGAAATTTGCTGGAAAATTCCCTAAAGTTGCTACAATTGGGGAAAAGAACCCACTTGAAAAGAAATGCGACAACATAAGAAATATAATGACTGGACTTGGATTTTATGAAGTCATGAACTTGACATTATCCAACCAGGACATACTATTTAAAAACATGAGAATTGAAGTCGATGAAAATGAATACGTAGAAGTTTTAAAACCTGCATCAATAGAACATAGGGTTGTAAGGAGCTCAGTGATGCCTTTACTTTTAGAAACTTTGTTGATAAACAAACACAACGAGCTCCCTCAAAAAATATTCGAAGTTGGAGACTGTGTTATAATTGATGAAAATGAATCATCTGAAACAAAGTGTAAGAATATTAAGAAGGTGGCTTCAGCTGTTACACACCCAACAGCAAACTTCAACGAGATAAAAAGCTACACAGAAGCGCTTTTAAGGGAGATAGGGATTGAATACGAGTTAGAGAACTACGAACATCCTTCATTCATAACCGGAAGATGTGCTAAAATCGTAAATGTAAGTGATGGTAGAGTAGTAGGTTACTTTGGGGAACTACATCCTGAGGTCATTTTAAACTTTGGATTGGAGCATCCAGTTGTTGCATTTGAGATAGAAATAGAATAATAGTTTATTTTTTTAAATTTTTTATCTATCTTTAATAGTCTTCATTATTTTTTAATTTTATTTGTTTATTGTTTTTATTTTTCAAATACAAGCATAGATTACCAATCTCGAACCGATCACGTTTTATGATTGTTGTATATATTTAGATTTAATAATTTATAAAGATATTGTTTAGTCATGGTGTTAGAGACGGTTTTATCATGTTTTCCTTACAAATATTGTTTATTTTTTTGTTTATGCAACTGCATGTTCTTTATTTTAGAAAATAAAACCAATTATCAAGTCGCACGTCTTTATATATGGAGCTCCAGATCATAGGTTCGAGATAAAAAGTTTTAAATAATGGAAGATACAACCTTCTTTATAGGGAAATAAGGAAAATTCTTAACTGTTAAAATCAGACCATTGTGGGATGGAAATCTTTTTGTGTTCTCTCATTTAGTTCTTCCTTAGATTTTTTACGTTAAAATCAGACCATTGTGGGATGGAAATGAAATAAAATCTGACATTTTTTTTACCTCCTTTATTTGTTAAAATAAGACCATTGTGGGATGGAAATTTTGCAGTCGATAAATGTAATGGTGAAAGGGGAATTTCTGTTAAAATCAGACCATAGTAGGAAAATAGAAATATACCTACTCAACGAAGTTGAGTAGGTATCAGATTTGGGGATCCAACACCTCTCGACGAAAACCTGAAAGGTTTTCGTGAGTCTCGACAAAAATTCAAAGAATTTTTGTGAGTCAGCGAATCCTTTGGATTCGCTTCGACAGCAAATCGAAGATTTGCTTCGATTTATAAAGGGGTTGGAAATAAATGTCTTGTAGCAAATTCTTTTGCCCAGTATGTTATTATAAAGTCTGCTCCGGCTCGCTTAATGCTTAAAAGAGTTTCATAAATTGTGGCATCCCTATCAAGCCAGCCTTTTTCAGCTGCAGCTTCCACCATTGAATACTCTCCACTTACGCAATAGCCCCCAATTGGCACGTTGAAGTTATCTTTAGCCATTTTTAATATATCCAAATATGGAAGTGCAGGTTTGACAAGTATTAAATCAGCACCTTCTTCTATGTCCAACTCAATTTCTCTTAAGGCTTCCTTTGAATTTCCGGGATCCATCTGATAGGTTTTTCTATCTCCAAATTTAGGGGCACTTTCTGCAGCATCCCTAAAAGGACCATAAAATGCAGAAGAATACTTTGCCGCGTAGCTCATTATGGCAACATTTTTGTGGCCGTTTTCTTCTAAAACTTCCCTAATTTTTCTAACTCTTCCATCCATCATGTCAGAAGGAGCCACTATATCGGCACCACTTTCAGCATAGGATAATGCTATCTTACCTAAGATTTCAAGGGTTTCATCGTTTAAAATTTCATTATCTTTAACTATACCACAATGTCCATGAGAAGTATATTCGCACATACAAACATCAGCTATAACTAAAAGTTCATCCCCAAGTTCTTCCTTTATTTTTGAAATTGCCTTTTGAACTCCGCCATTCATATCGTAGGCTGAAGAGGCTACTTCGTCTTTGTATTTCGGAATTCCAAATAAAATAACGGCAGGAATTCCTAAGTCAGCAATTTCTTTAGCTTCTTCAACTGCTCCATCTACACTAAATCTGTATTGGTTTGGCATTGAAGATATTTCCTTCTTTTCATTAGCTTTTAAGTTCTCATCTACAAAAATGGGCATTATTAAATCATTCTTTGTTAAAATGGTCTCTCTTACTAAATCTCTCATTTTGTAGCTTTTTCTAAGTCTTCTTGGTCTCATAATCATACATATCCCACCGTTGGATAGGACGCCCAATATTTCAGTTTTGAGGCTTCCAGTTTTAAAATAATGTATCATAACGATATAGTTTAATATTTAATATATAAATAATATATTTCAAACAAATGAAATGATCTACGTGAATAAAAGGATAAACATGAGCGTATATAATATTTAATGGATTTGGGAAATATGGCGAAACTTTTACAACTTGCAGAATTTATTTCAAGAATATTTCCATTTTTAATAGTGTTTGCATGTATATTTATGTACGGCATTATGGATTTAATAGCTTTGGTGTTAATTCCGCTCGTAATCTGGCTATTGTGGGCAAAAATCAACGATCAAAAATGGGACATCCCAAATAGAAACCAGAGAGTAATTCCTTTAATTATTGTAGTTATATACGGTTTTTTAATACTAGCTTTTAGGCAGGATTTTCCTATCAAGTTTTACTTGGTAAATGTGGTATTTTTGTTAATAATTACAAGATTCTGGAAAATAAGTATCCATTGTTATGGTTTATCTGCAATAATAATAGCATTGATTAAATCAAACAATGTTTTAAATGGAAATCCATTATATTTTATAGTACCTATTTATTTTTTATTTTTAATAGCTACAATATGGTCCCGCTTGTATTTAAAAAAGCATACTCTTTTACAGGTTGTTTTGGGAACATTCTTTGGTTTTTTGATAAATTTGTGGTTTGTTTAATATTTAATTATAGTCATTCTATAAACTTAGGCACTATGGTATTAAAAAAATCCAACTGAAAAGACACTACCGAGCGAAGCGAGGTAGTGTATTGATTTTGGATCCAACCTTTTTAAAGGTTGGAGATATACTATAACAAAAAGAAAAAAATAAAAAATTATTCCTTAAATTTTTCACATGCGTCCTCAGCAACAATTGCCAAAGGATCTACCACCATTGAAACAGGAGGGGCATAACAAAACTCCATATTTGCGAGCTCTTCACATGTGGTTTCTTTTAATATAGCTATTGAAACTGCATCCACTCTTTCAGCTACTCTTTCCCCACCAATTATTTGGCAGCCAATAATTTTTTTATTTTTATCGCAAATTAATTTAATTTCAATAGTTTTTCCGCCAGGATAGTATCTGGCCCTTGTTAAAGCTTTAGCTCTTCCCACTATTGTTTCAATTCCATTTTGGTTTGCTGAAATTTCGGTATTTCCAGTTCCTCCAATTTCCAAGTCTCCTATTTTTGAAACCATTGCATTTAAAACTGGAGGGAACTCGGATTCTATTCCTACTATGTTTTTACCTGCGACTTTACCTTGTCTGACTGCAGTTGTTCCGAATGGAGACATTGTGTTTTGTTTTGTTACAAAATCAATAACTTCTACACAATCTCCTACTGCATATATGTTTGGTATTGAGGTCTGCATTTTTTCATTAACCTTTATTGCCCATTTTCCTATTTCACAGCCTGCTTTTTTGGCGAGCTCTATATTTGGCCTTACTCCTGTTGCCATGATAACCAAGTCAGCGTCCATTAATTCCCCATCTATAACTACACCTTCAACTTTTTCTTTCCCAACTATCTTTCCAACTGGTTTACCCATTATAAACTTTATTCCTTCATTTTCAAGGTATTTCATGACTTTTTCAGCCATGTCAGGATCTAAACCTCTTGGGAAAATTTGGGGGGCCATTTCAACAACAGTAACATCAAGACCTTTTTCTTTTAATCCGTATGCCATTTCTAAACCAATGGCGCCTGCTCCAGCAACTATGGCCTTTTTACAGTTTTTTATCCAATCTTTTATTTTCATACCGTCTTCGATGGTTCTTACTTTGAAGACTCCATCTAATGTAGCTCCCTCAATTGGAGGTATAAATGGCGTTCCACCTGTGGCTATAACGAGGTAGTCGTATTCAAGTTCTTTTTCTTCGCCGTTTAATGCATATTTTAATTTGTTTTCTTCTGAGTTAACATCTAAAACTTCTGCTTCGGTTATAACATCAATATTTCTGTTAGTTTTGTACTCCTCAGGTGTGTGCATTACAATATTTTCAAATGATTCAATTTCTCCACCTATAACATAAGGAATTGCACAAGGCGAATATGCGATATATTTTTCCTTTGTAATAACTACTATTTCCATTTCTTTATCGTATTTTCTTATCGTTGAAGCTGTTGTTAAGCCTCCTGCTCCACTACCTATTATTACTGTTCTCATTTAATTTTCACCTATCGTAAATCCAATATATGTTATATGTTCTGTGATTTAAATTGTTGATAGACTATACCTAAATAATATATATAATTTATGAACTTTAAAAAACTAAAATAAAAAATAATTAATAAAAAAATAAAAAATTAAAAGAAATTTTTATTATTGACCTAACTCTTTAACAATTTGGTCGTATATACTGAAGTTGAAAAGTATTTCATCTATTTTATTAGGGTCTTCAACACCTTTCAACTGACCGGTTGTTGATTTTTGTGCGTTCATAACATTTACAAACACATGTGTTCCTTTTTTAAGTGGTTCAGGGTTGGTGTAGAATTTAATGTTTGGTATTGAATACTCTTCCACTTCTTTGTCAGTTCCGAGCCATTCTGAACTTGCTTTTATTGCTAATTCATTATTTTCGTTAATTTCTTTTGTTGAGAGAACCATTAATTTCAACAATGACTTCACTGCAGCTTCTTTGCTTTCTAATGCGTTTTCAGATGCTACAACTACACAGCATGGGTGGTCTTCCCACATTCCTGCAGGAGGTAAGTCTTTACTGTAAACTATAGGTTTTCCGATGCCTTTTGTTTTTAAAACTTCAGGCATTGGTTCCCATGCTATTACTGCATCGAGTTCTTTTTGAGATAACATTTGTGGCATGGATTTTTGCCCTTTACAGTTTACCAAT